>DASQHV010000623.1:0-2322 GCA_035631915.1 Candidatus Acidiferrales bacterium
ATTACCGGAGTGCCGGAACTCGTCCGCGACGTGCTGCATCGCGAGGCCGGCGGCTTTTCAATCGTGATGGTCGGCTACGCGGTAGGCTCGGTGGCTGCAGGAGCCATACTGGCGCGCTTCCCCGCGCGCAACAAGGCGCGCGCCAGCCTGCTCGCGTGGACCATCTACCTGCCCGCATTCGGACTCTTCGCGGCGGGCGGCACGCTCCCCGTCGCGATTGCCGGCGCATTCCTGTCTGGCCTTGGACAGAGCGCGGCGCTGATCCTGGTGACGTCAGCGGCGCAAGAACAAGTCGCAGATGACGTGCTGGGCCGCGTGATGGGCGTGGTGTCGCTGGTGCATCGCGGCGCGCACGCCAGCGGCTTGATTTTGATATCGCCGCTGTTCGCAGTCTTCGCGCCGCGTGCGATATTTGCAGGTGCGGCGGTGGCGATTGCCGCGCTCGGAATCGCTGGAGTAGGTATCGCGTACGTCGTCGAGCGTCGCGCCGGAAGAAACGAAAATTGATGCCGCACGAAACTCAAGAGCGCTAGCATGCCCAGCGCATTGATAGTCGGCGCAGGTCCCGCCGGCGCCCTCCTCGCCTACCTGCTCGCCCGTCGCGGCCTCGCGGTGACCCTGCTCGAACGACAGACCGACTTCGCTCGCGAGTTTCGCGGCGAGGTGCTGATGCCGTCGGGGATCTCGGCGCTCTACGAAGCCGGACTGCGCACGCAGCTCGCGACGCTGCCGCACGCGGCGTTCGACCTGATCGAAATCTTCCGCGGCGAACACCGCGTCGTCGCCGTGCCCATCGGCGGGATGGATCCCGCGCCCGAGGTCGTGCCGCAGCCCGCGATGCTCGAGATGATCGTCGCCGAGGCCGCAAAGTTTCCCGCCTTCAAGCTCGAGCGCGGCGTCACTGTCCGCGATCTCCTCTTCGAGCGCGACCGCGTGGTCGGCGTCGCGGCCGACACGCCGTCGGGCCCGCACGAGTATCGCGCGGATTTCGTCATCGCGTGTGACGGACGCGCGTCAGTTATTCGCAAACGCGCCGACCTGGCCCAGGACCACATCATGCAGGGCTTCGACGTAGTGTGGGGCCACGTCCCCGGCCACTTTCTCGACGGGCGCACCGCGCGCGGCTACATCGGCAACGGCCACCTGTTCATTCTCTACCCGTCGCCCGAGGGCCACATGCAAATCGGCTGGGTGATCGACAAGGGCGCGTTCGGCGACCTGCGCAAGCTCGGCGCCGCGGGATGGGTCGACGCGATGGCGCCGCATCTTTCGGCGGATCTCCGGAATTTTCTGGTCGCCAAGCGCGACAGTTTCAGTCATCCCTTCTTACTCGACGTGATTTGCGATCGGCTCCGCGAATGGACGCTGCCCGGCCTGCTCCTGATTGGCGACTCGGCGCATCCGATGTCGCCGGTCGGCGGACAGGGAATCAACGTTGCGCTGCGCGACGCGGTGGTCGCGTCGAATCATCTGGGGCGCGCGCTTGCGATGCGCTCCGACGCCGCGACCCTGGATTTCGCCGCGCGCAACATCCAGGCCGAGCGCTGGCCGGAGATCGTGAAGATTCAGGATATGCAGCAGGTCGGCCCGCGTTTGATCATGTCGAACTCGCTACTGAGTCGCGTCCTCACCAGCGCTCCGGCAATTGCGTTCGCGAAGATCGTTCTTGCCGGCTACATCGCGCGGCAGTTCGATCCATTCCTGCATGGCGTCACCCGCGTCCAGCTGGAATTATAAAATCGGGTCACCAATTCAATCGTTTTTGCGTGAATCGCGCCCTTGACGTGAGGCGAAAAAAGAGCGAAAACAGAGTCCATGGCGGCTCTGCCAAAACTCGCTCCTCTCGATCTTTCGACCCCGATTACGGCCCTCAGGCCGCCCTCGCATATCGTCGTTGAAAGCACCCAATCGCTTGAATTTTCAGGGGTTTTCCGCGGCCACGAGCTCACTCGAAAAGACCGCCGCCTAAGCTCGGGTCTCGCCCCGCTCGACGCCCTCATCGGCGGCGGAGTGCCACGCGGCCGTATCAGCGAAATCACCGGGCGCGCGGGCTCCGGCAAGACCTCGATTGCCGCCTCGTTTGCCAGCTTTGCCACCCACCGCGGCGAGGTAGCCGCATGGCTCGACGCGTCGGGCAGTTTCGACCCTGAGAGCATGGCCGCCGCCGGTATCGAGCTGCGCCGGATGCTGTGGGCGTCGATGACGGCGACGCTTAGGGCGACAACCCTCGCGACCCCGGTGCGCGACGGCTTCGTTCCGTCGCCGCTGATGCGCCGGCAATCCGCCATCGTCAAGGCGGCCGAGCTGGTGCTGGAGGCGGGC
>DASQHV010000624.1:0-3644 GCA_035631915.1 Candidatus Acidiferrales bacterium
TGCGACCACGGCCAGGTCGAATCGCTGTGCGGAAAATCATTCGCCCACATCAGGCGATGGATGTTGCACAGGTCCTTGACCTTGAACGCGACGTAGTCGTCCTGGAACGTCGTGTAGACGTTCTCGCGGAAGTACTCGCTCGGCATCTTGGTGAGCGTGCCCGCCGGCAGCCAGTAGCGATGGCGGTCGTAGGCGTGATCCATCCGATACATGTAGTGCGGCACCCAGCCGGCGTCGGCCTCGACGCAGACGACCTTCAACTTTGGATGGCGCTCGAAGACGCCGCCGAGCACGAACGTGCCGATGATGTCCTGGCAGCCGCGGATGATCGAGAGGAAGCTGTTCAACTTGGGGCCGCGGGTCTGGAAGTTGTCGCTGCTGCTGGTGAGGATGTGGAAGCTGAGCGGCATTTGGAGGTCGACGGCGGCTTCGTAGAAGGGATCGTAGATGGCGCTGTCGTAGTCTTCGAGCTTGGGATTGCCGGGCATCATGACGCCCTTGAGCCCGAGCGATTTCATTTTGCGGAGATCCTCGATGCCTTCCTCGACGGAGCGCATCGCGGTCTGGCCGCATCCGATCAAGCGGTCGGGATGAGCGCCGCAGAATTCGGCGACCCACAGGTTGTAGGCGTCGAAGCAGGCTTTCTTGTAGTCGAAGTCGCGATGGTTGCAGAGGATCATGCCGACCGTCGGGTAGATGACTTCGGCGGCGACGCCGTCGCGATCCTGGTCGGCCATGCGGGCGTTGGGATCCCATCCGCCGCGATGCATCGCGTTGAAGTCTCCACCGGTCGCCTTGAGCTTGGCGGCGTCGATGCCGGCGGCGGCGGCCAGTGAAACGTTGATCGGGCGCGGGAAATCCTTGACCAGGAAAACGTCGCCGAGCTTTTCGTCGTGCACCATGTGCGGCGCGGTGTCCTTGTACTTGTGGTCGATGCGGTCGACGTAAGTACCGGGCGGTTCGGTGATGTGTGAGTCGGCGGAGATGATCGGCTTTTGCATCGCATGCACCTCGATTGGTTTTCGCGCGCGCGAAATCCTGACCGGGAATCGCGGATAAACTTTCGATGTCCTGAAATTTTAATACTAGACCGAATCGGCCTTTACAATGTTGCGGGCGCGCGCGGGCGCGGATTCACCGCGCATTGATTCGCGCGTTCCGCCTCCGCACAATTGACGGATGCCAGATTCCGTACAACGCGCATTCGACCTGGCGGCGGAGGACTACGATCGCACGCGGCGCAAACTGGTGCCCGGTTTTGACGATTTCTACCGCGCCGCCATCGACCTGATTCCGTTTCCGCGCGAGCAGGCGATCAAGGTGCTCGATCTCGGCGCCGGCACCGGCCTGCTCGCCGCATTCATCGCGTACAGCTTCCCCAACGCGCGAATCACGATGGTCGATATATCGAACGAAATGCTCGAGCGGGCGCGTGAACGGTTCGAGATGGGCGGTGCGCGATTTCGCTTCGAGGTCTCGGATTACGGAGTGGCGCCGATCCAGGAGAAGTACGACGCAGTGGTGTCGGCGCTGTCGATTCATCATTTGCCGGACGAGCAGAAGCGCTCGCTGTTCCGCATGATCTACGGCGCGCTCAACGCCGGCGGCGTGTTCGTCAACGCGGAGCAGGTTCGCGGCGCGACCGTCGAGCAGGAGAATTTGCATCAGACGCGATGGCTGACGCGAGTGCGTGAGCTCGGCGTCGACGAGCGCGACCTGGCTGCGGCGCAGAATCGCATGAAGTTCGATCGCGCGGCGCCGCTCGACGAGCAGCTCGAATGGCTGCGCGAAGCCGGATTCCGCGACATCGATTGCGGCTACCGGAACCTGATCTTCGCGGTCTACGCGGGCCTGAAGTAGTTAGGAGCGCTGCCGGCTTCTAGGCCGCGGTGCGACTCAGCATCTCGACTGCATGGCGCGCCGCCGCGAGATACGCGGGGTCTGGATTCAGCGCGTGCTCGCGCAGGCAGACCTCGGTGAATTTGATCGCGTGCTCGTCGCCGCAATTGACGGCGCGCTCGACGAGTTCCGCGTCATCGCCGCGCGCTGACTCGCGGCGCTCGAGACTCGGCAATCGGGTCTGCGTTCCGAACGTCGCGTACATCGCCGCCGCGGCTTGCCATGCGTACGCGAGCGCAGCGCGCGCCGTCGCGCCGTCGAGGTAGGGGAGCATCGGGCGCAGCGCCGCGGGTCCGGTCACGGCGTGGATAAACGCGATCGTAGTGTAGTTGTCGTGGGCGTTGGCGAGGTAAACGCGCGCGAACGTCGCGGTCAGATCGGATACGAACGCCGATGCGTCGAGCGAAGGATCCACGGCGTCGAGCGTTTGCTTAAACGGCGCGAAAGTGTCGAGCCGCACCAGCGCGTCGGTGAAGGAGCCGAGCGTGCGGACGCGGTTCTCGATGGGGAGCAGCGCTACGCGTGCAATCGCGTCGGAGGGCTTCGAGCGACCTGGCGGCCGCCGCTCTGCGGGCAGCGTCATGTAGTCGGAGGCCCAGTACGCGAGACCGTCGGCCAGTTCGCGGCGGCGGCCGGGATTGTCGGCGAGCGCAATCGCGCGCGTCGCGTGGCCGGCGCGAATCACGCCATGCGTCGCCGCGGCCATCAGCCCCGGCGCCAGGCGCGGCGCCCAGGTCTCGAGCACGTGCCGCCACGGATGCTGCTCAAGTTGATCGGAGAAAAACTCGAACCAGTCCTGCGTGCGCCGCGGATCGCCGAGCGCCGCGCGCCAGTCGGCTTCGGTGATGCGTGCGCGCGCGTGCCGCCGCGGGGCAAGGAAGCGGCGGTAACGATCGAGCCAATGCGCGACGTCCTCGCCACGGCGCATCGCGCAGAGCGCCTCGATCGCCATCGGTGCGTGATTCGAAAAGCCGTTGTTGAGGTCCGGCCCCATTGGCGCGAGAATTTCCAGCGCTTCGTCAAGCGCCGAGTAGTCTGAATCGCGGGCTGCAACATTCATCGTTGGGTCGCCTCCTCATCCTCGAACACGCGCTCGCCGCGGTTGAGCTTCAGCGCGATCTGAAAGGTTTGCCCTTGCGCGCGCATCGTCGGCGCATGCGCGGCGAGATAGCGCGCGGTCGCGACCAGCACGTGCGACGCGGCGACAGTGCCCTTGAGAATCGAGTGCTGCCGGAATGCGGCTTCGACATTCTGGATGGTGTGAAAGATGCGATCCTCGCGGAGCAGCGAGTTGCCGAGCGTCGCGAGCAGCCCGTCGGCGTCGCCGGCCGCGGCCAGGTATTCCGCGACGAGCGCGCCCGCCTGATTGACCTGCTGCTGACGGTCGAGCAGCGGGGGCAGCTTTGCCAGCCACTCCGCGGCAGTTGCGTGCGTGCCGTTCGTGGTCGGCAGTTTGGCGGGTGGGACATTGAGGAATCGATCGAGATAGACGGTCATCGCGGCGTCGAAGATCGCGCGGACCAGCTCAGGCGAGGCGACGCGACGGACCGCCTGATGCACCGCGTTGGCGAAGGTGAAGCTGTGGTGGGCGGTGTCCCAGTCGCCAAACTCGTTGCTGACCGGGAAGCGCGCGACCCGGAGCGCCGCAGCGTACGCGACCGCGCCCGCCAGGTCCGCCGGAGTGCATCCGAGGCGCAACGCGCCGAGCATGTCGTCGACGATTGCATTCGGATCGTCGGCGAGGA
>DASQHV010000625.1:0-2739 GCA_035631915.1 Candidatus Acidiferrales bacterium
AATCACGATTTTCAAAGGCCACGGCTTCAGCACCTCGGCCGCAGCCGCCAGAAGCACGCCTGCGATGGCGATCGAGAGGCGTCCCAGATGCGGGCGCATCGCACCAATCACGCGGCCGTAGAGCTGTAGCGTAGTCATCGCGGTTCGTTCCGCGGGAAGCGCGAAGCGGCGATGCCGAGCCGGCTTGCTACTTCATTGGAGCAAATGTTGATGATCGGAGGAACCCGCCGTCCCCGCCTCAATGCGCTCACACTTACAGAGAGCGCGAGGAAACCCAGGGTCGCGCCCGTCGCCCAGGGAGGTGTGTCGAATGTCAGCGCGGCGGCCAGCGCGATGGCGAGTGCTATCAGGGCGCGGCGCCGCGCGATCTGAAAGCGCCATCGCAGCGAGACGGTGCCGTCCTTCGCGCGCAGCGCGTTGATCGGGATTCGCACCAGCGGCGGCGCGATGACTTCAAGGTCGTAGGATTGAAAGCCGTCAGTCTCCGCGACTGCGAGCCCGCGATGCACCAAAGCGTCGCGCATCGCAGCCAGGATCTGCGCGGAATCGAGCGGCTCGGACGTGTCCTCGCGTGCGGACGTGAACACAACTGTGTCGTCGAAATCAACGGGGGGACCAGAACTGTTGCTGTCCGGGTTTCCAGTCGTGTCCGGCGCGAAATGCCACTTCACCTGCGCGCGCGCAAGGCCGCGCAGCACCGGACCAGCAAGATTGAGGAGCGACAGATGGACTCGCACAGCGAGTCCCGATTGTTCGGCCGGCATTGACTCCGACGCTGCCGCGAGCACCGCTACGAAAACCGAAATCGCAAGCCCTGCGACTCCGAGCGCGCCGAGAGCCCGACTTATCTGACCCAGGCAGAGCAGCGCCGCCGAGAACACGACCCACTGAATCGTCAACGGCAAATCGGCATACGAATTCCCCGCGGAGTACACGGTCTGAAACAGGCCGCGTCCGAAAGCGCCGTAATAAACGCGCGCCCCGCCGGCCAGCGAGCTCAGCCATGACGGCCGCGCATAGATTCCGTCCTGGGCGCCGGTGCGGAGCGGATACTTTCGCCACAACAAACCCTCGCCCGCGCCATAGCCGCGCTGCTGACTGAGATACGCGCCCAGGGACGCGCGCCGGTCGTGAATCACGACGGCTCCAGGAGCAAACGCAAGAGTTTCGCCGGCCGCCTTCAGGCGCCACGAGATATCCACGTCGTCGCCCGCGGTGGTGAACATCGGGTCGAAGCCGCCGACTTTCGCGAGTGCGGATTTCGCGAACGCCATGTTGCATCCGCAAAGCTGCGACAGCGTATCGTCCACCGCGCGGACCTCGCGCGGAAGGCCGGGCGCCGCGGCCATCGCTGCCGCGCGCGCAGAGTCCGGCGGCGGAGGAAAGTTCGGCCCACCCGCCGCACCGGCGTTGCGGCGAACTATCGTCTCGACCAGATGATACAGCCAGTCGCGATCGGCGCGCGCATCGGCGTCGATAAATGCGACCACCTCGCCCGACGCGGCTTCGACGCCGGCGTTGCGCGCCGCACCGAGGCCCTGGTGCTCGACGCGAATCGTGCGGACGCCCGCCTGCTCCCCGATCTGCGCCGTCGCATCGGTCGAGCCGTCGTCAATTACAATTATTTCGTAGTCGGGATAGTTGAGGGTGAGTACCGAGTCGAGACATTCGCGCAGCGTCGACGCGGCGTTGTAGGCGCAGACGACGACGCTGGCTTTGGGAGCGGTCGTGAGCGCCGGCGGCAGAGCGTCGGCGAACACTCGGCTAATCGCGTCGAAGGCCAGCTTCGGCGTCCGGTCGCGACGCGTCAGCCCGAACGCCCAGTCGGTGATCTCGCTGCCGCCGGTGTGCCATTCGTCGGTGAAAGCGAACACGATGAAGCCCGAGAGTCCCAGCTCGAATGCAGCGCGGCCCTGCCACGACAGCAGGTCGGCCTGATGCTCCTCGCCCTCGCGAATCGTATCCATCCCGGTTTCGCTGAGCATCAGCGGGCGGTCGCCGGTCTGGCCCAGCAGATGCGTCAGGTAGCGGCGAAAGTCCTCTTCGCGGTGGAGGTAGACGTTGAACGAAACGAAATCGAGAAAACTCAGATCGAGATACTCGCTCGACGGATAGTTCGAATAGGTGAACAGCGCGTCGGGCGCGATTTGCTTGCCGAGGTCGCGCAGTTCGCAAAGAAAGCGGCTGACCGCGCGCGGCCCGTGCCAGCGCACGATGTCCGATCGGATCTCGTTGCCGATGCTGTAGGCGGCGATCGAGTCGCCGAACTGCCTAGTCTCGGCGACAGTCTTGCGGATGGTCTCGCGAATCTCGCGCGTCATGTCCACGGAATCGAGAAACGCCATCTGGAACGGCCACGGGATCCCGACCATGAGGCGCAGTCCGGCTTTGGAAGCGGCCTCGAACATCCAGGGCGGCGGCGGAACGTAAACGCGAATAAGGTTCGCGCCGAGCCGGCGCATCAGCGCAAAGTCGGCGGCGGCGCGCTCGGGTTCGGGATATCTCTCGCCGCGGGAATTCGGCGGGAACGGTCCGTAGGAAACGCCGCGAGCGAAATACTTTTCGGCGCCCTCGTAGAGGTATTTGCCGCGTGCGACCAGCCGAGCCATGAACGATGAGCTAATCGCAAAGCGGACGGGCGCGCAACGCACTTGCGCGCGACGCGCTTGACATCGCGCGAGCGGTGCCGTGACAATCCTCGCGTGACGCACTCGCCTGGAAATTTCGCATCGCGGCGCG
>DASQHV010000626.1:0-5266 GCA_035631915.1 Candidatus Acidiferrales bacterium
GCGCGCGCGAAAGTGCTGGGCACGAACGTCATGAAGGTCTACGGCTGCCAGCCATGAAAACAAAACGGCCCGCGAGAATTACTCGCGAGCCGTTCACGCTTTCAGATTTTCCGACCGCTCAGTTCACGGTCCAGGTGTCGCCGCGCATAAGCAGCGCCTTCAGGTCGCCGACGCCCTGCTTCGCGCGCGCATCCTCGAGCTGCTTGTTCATCGCGCCGTCATAAGTGGGCCGCGAGACGGCGTAGAACACGCCCACCGGCGTCGGCAGCGGCGCCTCGAAATGCCCCAGCATGAACGCCAGCGACAGATTGGTCTCGTCGTGTACGACGAGGTCGCTCTCCGTCACCCCGTTGCCCAAGTGCACGACCTCCGGCCGCATCCCGTTCATGCGGATTCCCATGTCGCGATTCTTGCCGAAGACGAGCGGCTTGCCGTGCTCGAGAATCAGCTGATGGTCCGCTTTAAGCTGCTTGTCGCTGACGTCGTTGAACGCGCCGTCGTTGAAGATATTGCAGTTCTGCAGAATCTCCAGGAACGACGACCCGCGATGCGCGTGCGCGCGCTTCAACATCTCGCCCAGATGCTTTTGCTCGACGTCCACCGTGCGCGCGACAAACGTCGCATGGGTGCCGAGCGCGACGGTGATCGGGTTGAACGGAAAATCGATCGAGCCCATCGGCGTCGACTTCGTCACCTTGCCGACTTCCGAGGTCGGCGAATACTGGCCCTTGGTCAGGCCGTAGATGCGGTTGTTGAACAGCAGGATCTTGAGATCGACGTTGCGCCGCAGCACGTGAATCAGGTGATTGCCGCCAATCGACAGGCCGTCGCCGTCGCCGGTGACGACCCACACGTCCAGGTCGGGTCGCGAAACCTTCAGCCCCGTCGCAAACGCCGGCGCACGACCGTGAATCGTGTGAAAGCCGTAGGTGTTCATGTAATACGGGAACCGGCTCGAGCATCCGATTCCCGAAATGAAAACGATATTCTCGGGCGCGATGCCGAACTCCGGCATCGTCTTCTGCACTGCGGCCAGGATCGCGTAGTCGCCGCATCCGGGGCACCAGCGAACTTCCTGGTCGGTAATGAAATCCTTGCGATTGAGCGCGCTAGCCATTGCGATCAGCCCTCCAGGGCCCGGTTGATGCGGTTTGCGATCTCGCTGACCTTGAACGGACGGCCCTGGATTTTGTTGTACCCGAAGGCGTCGATCAGGTAGTCGGCGCGAATCATCTTGAGCAGCTGCCCCATGTTCATTTCGGCGACCATCACCTGCTTGAAACGCTTGAGCGTCTCGCCCAGGTCGGGCGGCAGCGGATTCAGGTAGCGCAGATGCACGTGCGAGACCTTCTTGCCCTTCTCACGCACCTGCTTGACGCCCTCGCGAATCGGCCCGAACGTCGAGCCCCATCCGAGCACGACCAGGTCGCCGCCGCCGGCGTCGCCGAAAACTTCAGTCTTGGGAATCTCGCGCGCGATGCCCGCGACCTTGCGCGCACGCATGCGGACCATCAACTCGTTGTTGGCGGGTGAGTAGCTGATGTTGCCGGTCAGATGCTCGCCGGCGATTCCGCCGACGCGATGCTCCAGGCCCTTGGTTCCCGGAATCGCCCACGGCCGCGACAGCGTCTGCTCGTCGCGCAGATACGGCATGAAGCCTTCCGGGTCGGTGCGGAACTCGACCTTGATCGGCGCCAGCCTGTCCACGTCCGGCAGCAGCCACGGCTCAGAGCCGTTCGCGAGCTGACCGTCGGTGAGCAGAATCACAGGCGTCATGTACTTGACGGCGATTCGCACCGCCTCGTACGCGCAGTCGAAGCAGTCGGCCGGCGTCGACGCCGCGATAATCGGAATCGGCGACTCGCCATGCCGTCCATACATCGATTGCAGCAGGTCCGCCTGTTCCGGCTTGGTCGGCATCCCGGTCGACGGGCCCGCGCGCTGGATGTCGGTGATCACCAGCGGCAATTCGACTTTCACGGCGAGGCCCACCGCCTCGGCCTTCAGGTTCATGCCGGGGCCGGACGTAGTAGTGATCCCAATCGCTCCGCCGAACGCCGCGCCAATGGCGGAGCAGACGCCGGCGATTTCGTCCTCGGCCTGGAACGTGTAGACCGGAAAATTCTTGAAGCCCGCGAGTTCATGCAGCACGTCGCTGGCCGGCGTGATCGGATACGAGCCCAGGAACAGCGGGCGTCCCGACTTCACCGCCGCCGCCACGAAGCCCAGCGCCGTCGCCATGTTGCCGGTGATGTTGCGATACAGCCCCGCCGGGATTCGCGCCGCCGGTACTTCGTACGAGCTCGCGAACATCTCGGTCGTCTCGCCGTAGTTGTAACCGGCCTTGAGCACGCGGATGTTCGCTTCGAGGATGTCCGGCGTCTTTTTGAAGCGGCTCTCCAGGTACTTGAGCGTGCTTTCGATCGGGCGCTGGTACAGCCACGAGAGCATCCCGAGCACGAACATGTTGCGACAGCGGAACACCGCGCGGTTGTTAAGCCCAAGCCCGTGCACCGCCAGCGTCGTGAGCTTGGTCACGTCGACCTGGATCACCTGGAATTTGTCGAGCGAATGGTCGGTGAGCGGATTGCTGTCGTAGCCGGCGCGCTTGAGGTTCGATTCGGTGAAGGCTTCCCTGTCGATGATGATCACCGCGTTGGGCGGCACGTCCTCGAGGTTGGCCTGCAGCGCCGCCGGGTTCATCGCGACCAGCACGTTGGGCTCGTCGCCGGCGGTGAAGATCTCATTGCTCGAAAAGTTCAGCTGAAAGCCGCTGACTCCGGCCAGTGTTCCCGCGGGAGCGCGGATTTCAGCGGGAAAATCCGGCAGCGTCGCTATGTCGTTGCCTGCGAGCGCCGATTCGGCCGTAAACTGCATCCCCGTCAACTGCATCCCATCGCCCGAGTCGCCGGCGAAGCGGATTACGACGCGATCGCGCTTCAGCTGCGGCTTATGCGCGGAACCATTCGCGGCGGAACCCTGCGACTCGGCGGCTTGTTTGGCCGCCTCAGGTGGTACAGCCATCTCAGTCCAATCTCCCTAGGTGGTTAGAGCCTGATTGAAAATTACTCCGGTTTCTCGAAGCCCTGCAAATACTCGAACACGCGGATTTAAAGCATAGCTAATCCACGCAAACCGATAAAGAGTCGCCGTAAGCGACAGCCGTCTAGCGGATTCGGAACTCGCCGAATTCACCCGTGAAATCGAGCCAATCCGCGCGCACGTCCGTCACGTGAGCGAGCGACGGCCCGAGATGGGCCCACGCCTCGAGCATCAACAGTCGGTCGCGACGCCCTTCGGCCAGAATTTCAACTTCGCCGCCGGGGAGATTGCGCACCCATCCCGTCACGCCCAGGTCGAGCGCCTCGTCGCGAGCGGAGAATCGAAAGCCCACGCCCTGCACGCGCCCGCTGATCACCAGGTGCAGTCGTGCCCGCGTGGAATCCATCGCGGCGCCTGCGCTATCGCGACGGCGGTACGATCCGCTCGCCCGTCCGCTGATTCACATACACCTTCCACGGGTAGTGATCGCCCTCGCCGAGCGTGCCGAGTGTGCGCATGTGAGTGGTGACGGCGCGGCGCCATGCGTCACCCTGGTTGCGCGGCGTCATATGCGGAGTCTTGCCGTGATGGAACGTCACGCTGCCCGCGCGAATCGGGCACGCGACCATGCGCGACGTATCGGGCTCGCAGAACAGGAGATCGCTTTGGATGTGCTCGGGCTGGCGATGCTCCAAGATGCCGTCGCGATGCCCGCGGTCGATGAAGTGCATGCATCCGTTGTGCGCGTCGACGTCGTGCAGCGGCATCCAGCACGTGATCCCACGCTCGAGCAGGTTGCGTCCCCAGTAGCCTTCGTCCTGATGCCAATACGTGGGCGCGCCGTCGCGCGGCGGCTTGGCCAAAAACTGGTCGTACCAGAACTCCACTTCGGTCCTCATCAGCGCCGACGCGAACTTGATCATCCAGCGGCGGAAACGGGTCTCAGAAATCTCCGGCCACACCAGCGTCGGGCTGCCCTGCACGATCTTGAACTCGCGCTCCTCGCGCGATTTGCCCTTCTCCCACGCCCAGTCGTACGCGAGCTTGTGCTTCTTTTCGAGGATCACCGCCATCCGATTGCTGACGTCAGCGATGTCGGCCGGGTCGATCGCGTCCTCGACCACCAGCCATCCGTGCTCGCGGAAGAAGTCGATATCCGTCGTTTGCGGTTCGCGATAGGTCATATATTTGTTATTAAAGCTGGTAATCGACCGGGGAGGCTAATTCAATGGCCGGGACGTGGCGGCTCGACGCGCGCGAACAAAATGAACTCGCACAGAATGGGTTTGTGCTGCGCAAAAGCGTGTTCGACGCGGACGAGGCGCGCGCAATTTGCGCCGCATGCGAGGCGCTGGTCGAGTTGGTGCTCGCGGAAAAGCGCCGCACCAAGCACACCGTCGGCAGCTACATGTTCGAGGTCCAGCGCAAACTCGAAACCATCGTCAAATGGGAGCCCGACAACGCCGACCTGGTGCAGGGACTCGAGCCGTTCGCGCACCTGAGCGACGAGCTTCATCGATGGGCGCTCGACCAACGCCTCGTCGAGCCGTGCAAGGACGTGGTCGGCGACGACGAAATCGCGCTGTTCACCGAGAAGCTCAATCTCAAGCGCGCGCACAAGGGCGGACCCATCGTGCTGCACCAGGATTTCCCGTACTGGTGCGACTTGACGAAGATCGCTTCACGCGTCGCCACCGCGATGATCTTCCTCGACGAAGCAACGCTGGAAAACGGATGCCTGGAAGTGGTCCCCGGCAGTCATCGCGAAGGCTTGCAGTCGCGCCGAGAGATGGAGGGCTTCGGCAGCCTCGAGATGGACCCGGCCAAGTACGACGAATCGCGCTTGACGCCGCTACCGGTGCCGGCCGGCAGCGTCGCCTACTTCGGCCCGTTCCTGGTGCATCGATCGCGCCCGAACCGCTCCGGCGCCGATCGTCGCGCGCTGCTGTACAGCTACCAGCCAGTGGGGTATCCGCATATCCGCGAGCTGACCAGGCTGGCCGCGCCCCCGCCCGGATCTTGATCTCAAATGCACGTGTCCTGACGCTTCCGGCGACCTCACTCTAGTTTCCCCACCAGCTTGCCTGCGCTCGCACGCTGGAGCCGCCCCCTGCAGTCAGCGCAGTGAATTCATGCGCGTCTCAACGTAAGGGATCAGGTCCCCCTTGCCATCTCGCGAGGGATGATTATTTGAAATTCAAAAGTTGGCCTCCCGGAAGCCAGC
>DASQHV010000627.1:0-6278 GCA_035631915.1 Candidatus Acidiferrales bacterium
CACGACCTCGGCGAGGAGATCCTGCGCGCCATAGGGTCGCCGGCGCCCGCCGACGGCTACCGCATCCGCCGCATCCTCTACCACCTCGGCCACTACTACTCGCACGCGATCTACCCGGACACGCCGGTGCGATTGTTCCGCCGCGAGCGCGGGCATATCGGCGGCCGCGATCCGCACGACAAGGTCGTCGTCGAGGGACGCGTCGAGCGGCTGAACTCACCGATCCTGCATTTCAGCTACCGCGACATTGCCGACCACGTCGCGACGATCAATCGCTTCAGCTCGCGCGCCGCCGTCGAGCAGGAACCCACCGCGTTCACTCCCTTCAAGATGTTGCTCAATCCGGCCTGGCGATTTTTCAACTTCTACATAATCCGCGGTGGCTTTCGCGACGGCGGCCGCGGCCTGTACGCGGCGATGACGGCGGCGTTCTACGTCTTTCTGAAGTACGCGAAGCTCTACGAGCGCCGCTTGAAGTCGCGCACTCCGCTCTGATCCCGACTAACGCGGCATCTCCGAATCGCTTTCCTGCGATTCGACCTTTTCGGGTTGCGCGACGGTCGTAGGTTGGTCCTTTGATTCCGGAACCAGCGGTTGTTCGGCTTGTTCTTTCGCCTGGATCTCTTTGGCGGTTTCCTCCAGAGCGACAAATCGCTTCGCCGTCGACGGGTGAGTGGCCGCCCGCGACAGATGGATTGCTTCGGGATGCGTCGCGGCGAACCGCCGCCACAAGTCGGCCGCGTGTGAGACGTTGTAACCGGCGCGCGCCGCGTAGTACGCGCCCACGTAGTCAGCTTCGGACTCGAAGTCCTGGCTGTAGGTCATCTGCGCGAGTTGGGCGCCCGTGTCCATCGCCGGCTGCATCACGTCGACGCCGGTCAGACCGAGCACCAGCGCGCCGACGATACCGCCGGCCACCGTTCCGATCACCGTGTTCGTCCGCTCCATGCGCAGGTGATGCATCGTGTCGTGGCCGAGTTCATGGCCGACCACCAGCGCCAGCTCGTCGTCCGAGTCGACAAAATGCATCATGCCGCTGGTCACGACGATGCCGCTGTCGCCCGCGTAGGCGTTGACCGTGTCGCTGCGCTTCACCGTCACTGGAAATGAGCAAGCTACGACCGGCTTCAGCGTCATTATCTTCGATGCGCCCTTTTGCTGAATTGACAGCTCGATCGGCGCACCCGAAGAACCCTTCACCGCGGCCTCGAATTGCTCGACGCCATGCTTTCCCGCCGGCGTCTCCTCGGCGTTGACCGCCGCGATCACATCGCCGGGCGCAAGCCCTGCGGACGCCCCCGGACTGTCCGGCACCATCGCGACGACGGTGGGCCGTTCGGTTACGCCATAGACTTTAGCGAACGCGTCCTGGAATTGCGTCGGCACCGTATCGCGATCGAGCACCACTAAGCCGGTGCGCGGCGCCACGTTCTTGCCGCACAGTTCGGCGTTTGCCACTTCGATTCGATAAGCCACCGCGGCGAGCCTGAGCTCCGTCTTCACGGTATCTTCGACGACAACCTCCTGCTGCTTCTGAGCTTCAGCCTCGGCGAGTTCGGGCGAGACTTGCGGCACGCGCGCGGTCGGCGCACATGCGTACAGCAGCGCGCCCATCGACGCTGCGAACAGTCGCGCAAATGCGTGCTTTCGACCAAAAGCGATCATAGGCCACGCCCCGTAGCGGCCCTTCGTCTGCAAACAGGATGTTGAATCGCCGCATGATGCTCGCACAAATCCCGGCATCTTTCGACGCCCGCAAGATTCGCCCACGCGCCACTTCTATCGCGCGCGATACCTGATAATTTAGGCGTCGGCCCATGAAACGACTCCTCACCTACGCGCGGCGCTACTGGCTGCGCTACGTGGCCGGCATTCTTTGCACGCTGGCGACCGGATCACTGGCGATGATCGTGCCGCTGTTCATCAAGGACGCGATCAACGCCACCGAAAAGCACCGGCTCGATCTGCTCGCCTGGTACGCTGAACTGATGATCGCGACCGCGATCGTGCTGGGCGTCGTGCGATGGTTCTCGCGCTTCATCATCTTTAACGTCGGCCGCGATATCGAGTACGACCTGCGCAACGACTTGTTCCAGCATCTGACGACGCTCGACGCCGACTTCTATCAGCGCTTCAAGACCGGCGATTTGATGTCGCGAATGATCAACGACCTGACCGCGGTGCGGATGATGGTCGGGATGGGTGTGCTGACGTTCGCGAACACGCCGCTGATCTACACGCTGGCGCTGATCTTCATGATCTCGCTCAACGGGCGCCTGACGTTCGCCGCCGTGATTCCGTACTTCGTTCTGTTCTTCGCGATGCGCCGGCTGACGCGCGCGCTGATGATGCGCAGCCTGAAGGTCCAGGAGGGACTGGCGGCGATCGGTTCGAAAGTCCAGGAAACGCTGGCCGGTATCCACGTCGTGAAAGCTTACACGCTGGAGGAGCACGAGAGTGGGCTGTTCCGCAAAATCAACAACTCATACAACGAGCAGGGACTGGCGCTGGCGCGTGTGCGCGGCGGATTGTTCCCGCTGATTCGCCTCGCGATTGCGAGCGCCACGATGGTCGTCCTCATCTACGGCGGCTCGATTGTCATCAACGGCCGGATGTCGTTCGGTGCGCTGGTGGCGTTCATGAACTACCTGGGGCTGCTGGCGTGGCCCACGATGAGCCTGGGTTGGATGCTTTCGATCTGGCAGCGCGGCAAGGCCTCGATGAAGCGGTTGGACGAAATCTTCGACGCGCACGGCGCCGAGAGCATCGCGGGCGCGGATTTGAAGCTCGAGGTAAGCGGCGCAGTCGAATGGCGCGGCGTGTCGTTCAGCTACTTCGCGAATCGCAACGGCAACGGCACGGACTCCGCCAACGTCAAAATTCCCTACGCACTGAAGAACATCAACGTGAAGGTCGGCGCGGGCGAGAAACTCGCGATCGTGGGGCGCACCGGCGCCGGAAAATCCACGATGGCCAAGCTGCTGGTGCGATTGCTCGAGCCGACCGACGGCAAGGTGCTGCTCGACGGGCGCGACGTGGGCGAATTGCCGCTCGGCGCGCTGCGGCGCACGATTGGGATGGTTCCGCAGGAGCCGACGCTGTTTTCGGACACGCTCGCGCGCAACATCGCGTTCGGCAAGACCAACGCCGCGCCGGACGAGATCATGAACGCGGCGCGAATCGCCGGTCTCGAGCCCGATATCGCGACGCTCGGGCACGGCTTGGACACAATCGTCGGCGAACGCGGGATGGCGCTGTCCGGCGGCCAGAAGCAGCGCGTCACGATCGCGCGCCTGCTCACCTACAATCCCGCGGTCGTTGTGCTCGACGACGCGCTGGCCAGCGTCGACACCGAAACCGAGAAGTCAGTGCTCAACAGTCTCGAAGAAAGCGTGCGCGGGCGCACCACGATCGTCGTCGCACATCGCGCGTCCACGGTGCGCGACGCGGATCAAATCGTGGTGCTTGAAAACGGCGAGATCGCGGAGCGCGGCACGCACGAGCAGCTGATGGGCCGGCGGGGGATCTACGCCGAACTGTTCCGGCGTCAATTGCTCGAAGAGGAGCTGAGCCGCTACTGATGCAACTGGCCGAAGAACAGCCGCTCGGCAAAACCTACGACCTTGCGCTGCTGCGCTGGGTCTGGGGATTCGTGCGTCCGTACCAGCGCCTGTTCTGGGCCGCGACTGCGCTGATGCCGCTCAACTCCGCCTTCGCACTCGCGCAACCGTACGTCGTCAAGCTGACCATCGACGAATTCCTGTCCGGCAAGCACGGCGCGACGCCGCCGCACTGGCTCGCGACGCTGTTCGCGTTCTCCGGCGGCCACGGCTTGTTCGTGATGGGCCTGCTTTACCTGCTGCTGGTGGTCGGCGAGTTCTCCAGCTTCTACGGCCAGTTCTTCATGACCATGATGGTCGCGCAATACAGCATGTCCGACTTGCGCATCGCGCTATTCAGTAAAGTCGAGCGGCTGCCGATGGCGTTCTTCGATCGCACTCCCGTCGGCCGCCTGGTCAGCCGCATGACCACCGACATCGACGCCATCAACGACATGTTCGCGTCCGGCTCGCTGACCCTGATGATCGACGCGCTGACGCTGGCCGGCATCGTGACGATCATGTTCACCCTGCACGTGAAGCTGGCGCTGTGGTCGCTGTGCGCAATTCCACCGCTGCTGCTGATCATCAATTACTTTCGCGTCCGCTCGCGCGTTGTCTACGGGCAGATTCGCGACCGCCTGGCCGCGCTCAATGCGTACTTGTCCGAATCGCTGGCCGGCATGATGGTCGTGCAGCTCTTCACCCGCGAGCGCGAGAGCCGCCGCGAGTTCGATGCGCTCAACCGCCGCTCGCGCGACGTGCAGATGATGGCGAACGTGTACGAGGCCGGGCAATTCTCGTCGGTCGAGGCGATAAGCTCGATCACCGTCGCGATCATTTTGTGGGTCGGCGGCGGCAGCGTCGTGCGGCATCAGGTGACGTTCGGCACGCTGGTCGCTTTCATCCAGTACACGCAGATGTTCTTCATGCCGCTGCGCGACATGTCCACCAAGTACACCGCGTTGCAATCGGCGCTCGCGTCGATCGAAAAAATCTACGCGCTGATGCAAGGCGAGCGCACGCTGCCGATGCCGGCTACGCCCAAACTGCCGCCGATATCGCGCGGCGCAATTGTGTTCGATCGGGTGACCTTCGAGTATCGCCCCGGCGAACCCGTGCTGAAAGATCTGAGCTTCACCGTCGAGCCTGGTCAGAAGGTGGCAATAGTCGGCGCGACCGGCAGCGGCAAGACCACGATCATCAAGCTGCTCAATCGCTCGTACGACGTCACCGGCGGCCGCATCCTCGTCGACGGCATCGACGTGCGCGACTGGGATCTCCAGGCGCTGCGGCGCGAAATCGGTTACGTGCAGCAGGACGTGTTCCTGTTCGCCGGCGATGTGATGGAGAACATCAGGCTGTCGCGGACCGAACTGACAGAGCGCGAAGTTGTCGGCGCGCTCACGCGCGCACAGGCGATCCGATTCGTCGAGCGCCTACCGGACGGCTTGGGCGAGCAGATCCGCGAGCGCGGCGCCAACCTGTCGTCGGGCCAGCGGCAACTGCTCTCATTCGCGCGCGCGCTTGCCTACGACCCGCGAATCCTCGTCATGGACGAGGCGACTTCGAGCGTCGACAGCGAAACCGAGCGTCTGATTCAACTGGCGCTGAACGAGCTGCTCGCCGAGCGCACCGCCGTCGTGATTGCGCATCGCCTCTCCACCATCGAGCGCGCCGATCGCATCATGGTGCTCGGCGGCGGCGTGCTGCGTGAAAGCGGCACGCACGAGGAATTGCTGGCGCAGCGCGGACTCTATTACCGCCTGTTCGAATTGCAGTACGCCGCAATGGCCAACGGCGACCGCCTGGCCGCAAGCTGACTCGCACGATGTGGACCGGATGATGCGGATCATGAGGCCGTCCGCTCGCGCGAACCTGCGCCTGGCCCTCGTGCTGTTCGCTTCGCTGCTTGCGGGCGGATGCTACGCCGGGTATCTGGCGCGCGCGGCGTATGAGGAAAGCCGCATCCTGTGGCATCGCAAACCGATCGACGACGCGCTGGCGCACGGCGACCTCGCGCCCGACATTCGCGAGAAGCTGGAGACCGTGCTCGCGGTGCGCAAGTTCGCTGCCGATGAGCTCGGGCTCAACGTCGGCGGCGCATATCAAACCGTCGCGCCGGTGGACCAGGGCGCGGTTGTGCACGTCGTGATGGCGGCGCCGCGCGATTCGCTGGATCCGTATACGTGGTGGTTTCCGATCGTCGGCAGCGTTCCTTATCGAGGCTACTTCGACGAACGCGATGCCGACGCGCAAGCCGCAGCGCTTGAGGCCGACGGACTCGACACGCTGGTGCGCCCGGCCGTCGCGTTTTCCAGCCTGGGATTTTTCGACGACCCGCTGCTATCGAATCTGCTGAAGCTGGACCGCGTCGAACTGGCCGGCGTTATCATCCACGAGCTGTTCCATCGAACATACTATCTCGCAAGCGACGCGATGTTCGACGAGTCCGCCGCGAACTACGTCGGAAGCGCCGGCGCCGTCGCATTCTTCACCTCCACCGAGAGCGCATCGTCCGCGGATGCGATCGCGGCGCGCGGAATTCTCGAAAGCGACCTCAAGTTCGCGCGTTTCCTCCTCAAGGAACAGGCGCGTTTGCTCCAGATTTACATGAGCGATCGTCCGGCCAATGAAATTCTGCGGCAGCGCGAGGCCGCGTTCGCCGAAATCAAGGCC
>DASQHV010000628.1:0-4632 GCA_035631915.1 Candidatus Acidiferrales bacterium
GCAACAGCGACGCTCCTGGTACATGTTCTTTTTTCAGACTGCTATCGCGGAGGCGGCGGTCAGCTTCAACGACTTCGCGTTCCTGGAAAAGATGTGGGCCGACTGGTCGCCGGGATGGAAATGGGCGCCCGAGGACATGGAAGCGCTGAAAAAATGTTTTCGCGCGAAGCGCACGCTCGAAGCGGCGCTCGGCTACTATCGCGCGACATTGGGACCCGCGCTGAAGGTGCCGGCAGATCCGAAAGGAATCGCCGCGGCGATGGCCTCGCCGATCAACGTGCCTGGCTTGATGATCCACGGGCAGAACGACGGATGCATCGGCGCCGAACTGATCCCCGGCATGGAAGCGTTATTTCCGAAAGGGCTCAAGATCGAACTGGTACCCGGCGCCGGCCACTTCGTGCATCAGGAGCGGCCCGACTACGTCAATCCGATCGTGCTGAAATTTCTGAAAGGGTGAACGTTCCCGCACCGGTGGACGCGGTCGCCGAGTCGCGCACCAGTCCGTAGATCGTCACGGCAACGAACAGCGCCAGGTTGATCGATGCGGTGACGATCAGCGCGGCGCTCGGATGGTCGGGGAAGTAGGACGACGTGTCGGTTAGGTGCTTGATGTAGAGCAGGTTGAAGAGAAACGTCGCGCTCACGATCGCATACGAGGCCGTCAGGAAGCTGCTTTCCAGCGCGATCGGAATCAGAAAAATCAAAGGATAGTAGAGATACCGCTCGTGCATCCGCGGCGCGAACATGAACACGCCGAACAGCGCGACGAACGTCGCGAGCATCGCGGCGCCCGCTGATCGCGCGCGCCAAATCATGTACGACACGACCACGTAAACGGCGCCCACGATCGCGAGCCCGAGCGCGCGGTACGACACGCCGATTGCGACGTCGGTGTCGGGCGTGCCCATGCCGCCGATCAACCCCATGAAGTTGAACGCGCCGACCGAGGCTTCGCTGAATCGCGTGCCGAGGTCCGTGTACACGTTGACGATCCAGTCCCACGGATGACCGATTTGATAAGGCAGGATTCCCAGCACCACGGTCCCGGCGAACGCCGCCGCACACCATCCGCATTCCGCGACGCCGGCGTTGATCAGCGTCCACAGACCCATCGGAATCGCAAACGCGAGCGCTTGCGGCTTTGCCAGCATCGCGATTGCCGCGAGACTCCATCCGAGGCGGTATCGTGCCGAGAGGATCAACGTCGCCGACGCGAGCATCGCCAACGCGACGACCGAATCGCTCTGCCCCCAAATCACCGTGTCGAATATCAGCGCGGGATTCAGCGCGAACATCAGCATCGTGACGAGCGCGATGCGCGCGCGTCCCTCGCGCCACGCCGCGAAATAAATCGTGAGCCCGATCAGGAGATCGGCGACAAGCGGGGGCGTCTCGACGATCACGCGAAAGCCGTCGGCCGTCGGCTCGAGCAATTTGCCCAGCCATCCCGAGAACCACAGCAGGTACACCGACCCCGGCGGGTACGCGTCCACCGGCAGTCCCGGCTCGTAGATTCGCGTGGGGCCAAGCGTTGCGGCGAGCAGCGCGCGATTGGTCTTCGCCCAGATGTCCCAGTAGTAGCCGGTGAAGTGAAACAGCGCGGCGAACTTGATGACGGTGATCGCAAGCATCACAGCGGCCGCAAGCATCCACGCCGACCTTCCCGCACTGAGCGCCGGCGCCCAAATCGTCGCGAGGCCCCATCCGATCAGCGCGAGCAGTCCCATACCGCAGATCACGCCGAGAGCGCGGAGGTACCAGCGCGTGTCGGGTTGAAGAATCTCGTTTTTGTAGTGATCGCGGATTCCCTTCAGATCGTAGCCGCGGGCGCGAAGCGGCGGATTCTCAACCCTGACCACCTTGATGTTGCGGAACCACGCCTGGCCGGTATCGGGAAAATCGTCGATGCCGAGCTGGCACAGGAGTTCGGTCACGTCGCCCCATCGATCGACATTCAACAGGAACGAAAGCTTTTGCCAGTCGGCGTTGCCGTGCAGATGCTTGGATAGCAGCCGGATGCCGTCGTAGGTTTTGACTGCGATGTTGGCGCCGCCCTCCTTGCCGCGGGCGCCCTCGACGCGCGCGTCGGCGCTGACTTCGTAAATCCCGGGCCGCAGAATGAGCGCCTGATGCCAGTTCGCGTGGTTGGCGCTCGAATTGGAAATCCCGAGCACGCCGCCCTCAGGCGTTTTGCTCCACGAAAATACGCTCAGCTTCCGATCCGCCGACAGCGCATACCAATCGGCGGGCGCGTTGCCAACCCCGGCCGTCAGATCGCCGTTCTTTACGAGATTGGTTTCCGCGAAGGCGCACACCGGCCCGCAAAGCCACGCCGCGCACGCGACGAGTCCGACAACCGTGATGAACCTCCGCATCCTTTCAAATTCTTCCGCGAATTCTTCCGTCCCGAAGAGGCGTACCGAATACCGAATACAGGCGCATCGAAGCAAGTTTGAATATGCGGGCGCAAGTGCGACCCGAAAAGATCGTGCCTTTCGCGTGCCTCATGAGTAGGATGTCTGTGGGCGCGATCGTTAACTCGGGAGGGCCACAATGGCGGCGAAATCTCGCGGTATCGTACTGACAATCTTCGCGGTCCTGTTCGCGCTGATGGCGCTTTCCAATTTCTCCAAGCCGCTGCACATGAGCTCGAACGTCGGCTTTGTTTTCCTCGGCACCAAGCTGACCGGCATCGCCAACCTGATCGTGGCGCCGCTGTTCGGCCTCCTGCTGGCGATCTATGCATACGGGATCTGGACGATGCGCCGATTCGCGCTGCCGATCGCGCACTTTTACGCGACGTACGTGATCCTCAACCTGCTTCTCTTCACGATTAACAACCGCGCTACGGGGAATTTGCCGCCGCTCGCCGGATGGATCGGCTACATCGTTGTTGCGGTGGGCGTGTCACTGGGATCCGCGGTGATGTTGACCCGTCGCAAGGCCGACCTCGCGTAGGTTCGAAACCGGAAATCTCCATCTGTCGGGAGACGCGATATGAAAAATTCGGACAAGGAGCCAACCATTGGCAGGCGCGAATTTCTGAAGCGCGGCGTGCTCGCCGGCGTCGGTGTATCGCTGACGTCGCTGGCAGCGGTCGCCAATGCGTCGCTCGACACCGGCCCGCAAGTCCGTCGCTACTCGACGCTGGGGCGCACCGGCCTCAAGATTTCCGACATCTCGTTCGGCGCCAGCCGTCTGACCAATGGGCAGGAAGACCTGGTGCGCCACGCGTTCGACGCGGGGATCAACTATTTCGATTCGGCCGAGGTGTACACCAACGGCGAGTCCGAAACGACGATCGGCAACGCGCTGAAGGGCAAGCGCGACAAGGTGTTTCTGACGTCAAAGATCATCGCCCGCGCCGACGACAAGAAGGACGCGATGATGACGGCGCTCGAGGGCAGCTTGCGCCGCCTGCAGACCGATCACGTCGATGTGTACTTCAATCACGCGGTCAACGAGCTCGAGCGCCTGAAGAATCCGGAATGGTACGAGTTTGCCGACCGCGCCCGCACCCAGGGCAAGCTGCGCTTCACCGGGATGTCGGGTCACGCGGGCCGTTTAGCCGAGTGCCTGGACTACGCGATCGACAGCGGTCACTTTGACGTGATTCTGTGCGCGCACAATTTTGGCCAGGATCCGCGCTTCTACTCGCGCTTCTTTCGCGGCTTCGACTTCGTCGCAAAACAACCCGAGTTGCCGCGCGTGATGGCCAAGGCCCACAGCAAGGGCGTTGGCGTGGTGGCGATGAAGACGCTGATGGGCGCACGACTGAACGACATGCGCCCGTACGAGGGCGGCGGCGCCACGTTCGCGCAGGCGGCCTTCCGCTGGGTGCTTTCGAGCGACAACGTGAACGCGCTGATAGTCTCGATGACGAGTCGCGAGATGATCGACGAATACCTGGGGGCGTCTGGATGGCGCACCGCCGCAGCAGGCGACGGCATGCTCTTGAACAGGTACGCGAGCCTTAATGGCAAGTCGTATTGTCGTCACGGATGCGACGAATGCGCCGACGCCTGCCCCTACGACGTGCCGATTTCCGACGTGCTCCGGACGCGCATGTATGCTCACGACTACGGCGATCTGCGGCTCGCGCGCAGCGAATATGCGATGCTCGCGACAGGCGCCGCTGCGTGCCTCAGCTGCGATGCCAAGCCGTGCGCAACGGCGTGCCCGCACGGCATTCCAATCGCCGAACTGGCGCCCACGGTCGATCGTTTGCTGGTTACTTGATCGGATGGCCGTCACGCGCGGTTGGTTCTTTTCCCTGACGTATGCCAAGTTGAAGTTGTAGGCTTGGCGGGGGCGAATCTGTAACCCAATCGCCGCGAATGCGTACCACTTCGGGGATGCGACCACAGTCCGTGCGTGCGACGGCCTTGATATCGACGCGAGCCGCGCGACCTTCGCGCTCTGTTTGGATCGATTCAGTTCTCCTGACTCTCGCAATCCTGCAGACGTTAAGCGGCGTACTACTGCCGGGCGCGTTCGCGCAGGAAACGCGTAGCGGTCCGGCACCGCTGTCAATCGTTTCAATCGGCCCGAAGAACCTCAAGTTCGGAAACGCCAATCTGATCCTCAAAGGCACCGGTTTTATCCAGGGCGCCGTGGTGATGCTCGAAG
>DASQHV010000629.1:0-2794 GCA_035631915.1 Candidatus Acidiferrales bacterium
GTCGGAAATCGTGAGCCGCTTGTAGCCGCCGGCGACGCGCGGCGGCAGCGGATCGCGCGCATGATTTATCTTCAGCACCGATCCGAGCAGCCCGTAGCGATACTGCCTCACGCCCCCTCCGACGGGCAGCAGCTCTTCGTAGGGCAGGCGGATTCGCTCGCCGTAAAACGCGCGCATCTCATCCAACTGGTTGGTGAAGACTCCGACGTCGACGAATCGTTTTGCCAGTTCCATGTTCGACTCCCGATTTTCGGGGCGTGATCGATCCCGACACTCATCCTCGCCGATGCCGCCGTCGATCCGCAAATGCCTGCGCGTCCATCGGATGACGCGAACCGCGCCTTCAGCCCGCACTCTATGATGTTCGCTTACGAACTTCGGCCCCGAGGGCGCGCATCCGCTCCCGCTCGGCGTAGCTCTCGATTCGCGCGGTGAGCTTGTGCGCGAACTTCCGGAACGCGGCCAGCTCGCCCGCCGGCAACGTCGCCCAGATCGCGTCGATCGCGCGCTGGCGATTTGCGCGCAGCTCGCCAAGCACGCGGCGGCCCTTGGCGGTCAAAGCATAAACCCGCTGGCGCCGGTCGCCATTCGAGATCGCCGACAAAATAATTCCGTCGTCGAGCAGTTGGCGTAGAATCTTCGACACCGCGGCCTGCGAGCTCTCCCGCGAGCGCGCGAACATCGAGGGCATGAAGTGCTCGGTCGCAACTTCCTCCAGCACGCGCCATTGCTCGACCGTCAGACCGACTTCGCGCGCCAGCGATTCGCGCCGCCGCTCGAAGACCGCCGCCAGCACCCGCAGCTGCTCGATCGCGCCGTGCACCGCCTTCTGCTTTTGAAGCGTCGCCGACTGTTGCATCGCGTAGATTATTAACTATAGTTAAGCACTATCGCAAGCGTCGTTGACGATGCGAGAATGGAGGAACCGCCGATGACCGCCAACCAGAGCTGGGACCCCGACGCTTACGCCCGCAACGCACGCTTCGTCTCCGACCTTGGCGCGCCGGTGGTCGAGTTGCTCGCGCCCAAGGCCGGCGAGCGAATCCTCGACCTCGGATGCGGCGACGGCGCGCTCACCATCAAGCTTGCCAACCTCGGATGCGCCGTGATCGGCGTCGACTCGAGCGCGCCGCAAATCGAAGCCGCGCGCCGCCTCGCTCTCGACGCGCGCGTCGTCGACGGTGAACGGCTCGACTTCAGATCCGAATTCGATGCGGTGTTCAGCAACGCGGCAATTCACTGGATGAAGCGCGCCGACGACGTTATCGCCGGCGTGTGGCGCGCGCTGAAGCCGGGCGGACGCTTCGTCGGCGAATTCGGCGGCCACGGCTGCGTCGAGACCGTCAAGCGCGCCCTCGTTTACGCGCTGGCGCGGCGCGGAATCGACGGCCAGGCGCTCATCCCCTGGTACTTCCCCACCGTCGAGGATTACTCCGCGCGGCTGGTCCGCGGCGGTTTTCGCATCGACTACATAGCGTTGATTCCCCGACCGACGCCGCTCCCGACTGAAATCAACGGATGGCTTGAGGTGTTTGCGCAGAGTTTCATCGCTCCAATTTCGCCAGGCGAGCGCCCTGCTTTCATCGCCGAGGTCTGCGAGATTCTGCGCCCTGACCTTTGCGATCGCGACGGCAAATGGTTCGCGGACTACGTTCGCTTGCGATTCGCCGCCGTCAAACCGCGCATCTGATCGCCGTTTTCCATTGAGTTCGCCCGCGCCTCACGCAAGAATCGCCGCGGGATGAGCATCTTCCGCGAATTGACCGAGGGCCTGCCGCGGCAGGGACCCGGATCGAGCGCCGCCACTTTGAAGGCGCTGTCGCTCGCGCGCGGACTGCCGCCGGCGCCGCGAATTCTCGACGTCGGATGCGGTCCCGGTCCGCAAACGATCGACCTCGCGCGCGCAACCGGCGGCCAGATCGTCGCGGTGGATATTCGGCAGCGATTTCTCGACGAGCTCTCCGCGCGGGCCGACGCGGCTGGAGTTCGCGCGCAAATTACTCTGGTCAACGCGTCGATGTTCGAAATGGTCTTCGACGACGAATCCTTCGACCTCATCTGGTCCGAAGGCGCGATCTACATCACGGGCTTCGCCGAGGGACTCAGCATGTGGCGGCGCTTTCTGAAGCGTGGCGGATGGATCGTGGTGTCGGAACTCACCTGGCTGGTGCCCGATCCGCCCGCCGAAGCGCTAGCGTACTGGTCGAAGAGCTATCCCGGGATGCGCTCGATCGAACGAAACTGCGCGATCGTCCGCGAAATCGGTTACAACGACCTCGACGGCTTCGTGCTGCCCGTCAAGGACTGGTGGGAAAACTACTACGGCCCGGGCGAGGCGCGCGTCGCCGAGCTGCGGATCAAGTACGCGAACGATCCCGCAGCGCTGGCGCTGTTCGACGAGCATCAGCGCGAGTACGATCTTTTCCGCGCGCACTCCGACGCCTACGGCTACGTCTACTACGTGATGCGCAAGCCGGTGGCTTGACGCTCGCGCCTGGGACAACTACACCTCCATACCCGCCCCTTTCGACGCCGTCAGCGTGCCGCGGCGCCACGCCCGCTCCTTGATGATTGCGAAAAATACCGGCACCATGATGAGCACGTGAATGGTCGACGTGATCATGCCGCCGACGATCGGCGCCGCTATCGGCTACATCACATCCGAGCCGATGCCCGCCTCCCACAGGATCGGCGCCAGACTTAGCATCACGACCGCGACCGTCATGAGTTTGGGCCTGAGCCGTTGCACCGCGCCTTCGATTGCGGCTTCCGCGATCGCATCGTGATCGATTGG
>DASQHV010000630.1:0-7280 GCA_035631915.1 Candidatus Acidiferrales bacterium
CATTGATACCCCTGTGGTGCGGGCCGCCGATTTCGATCAGAATCCGAACGTGCGAAGCAATGCGGAAGCCTCGCCTGCGGCCGGCGGCGCAATCGAGCCGGCGCGTGGGCGGCGAATCATGATCGTCGCGGGCGAGGCGTCGGGCGATCTGCACGGCGGAGACCTGGCGCGCGAAATTCTGAGGCGAGAGCCGCGGTGCGAGATTTTCGGAATCGCGGGCGAGCAGATGCGCGCGGCCGGAGTGCGCGCGATCGTGCGCATGGAGGACATCCACGGGCTGGGGCTGTCGGAGCTCGCGTCGACGATCGGCAAGACGATCGGCGCGTTTCGCGCGCTCAGAAAGATTCTCCGGCGCGAGAAGCCGGACTTGCTGATCCTGATCGATTACGCGGAGTTCAATTTGATCCTGTCGGGCGCCGCGAAGCGCGCGGGCGTGCGCGTGCTGTATTACATCACGCCGCAGGTGTGGGCGTGGCGCCGCGGGCGAATCGACAAGCTGGTCGATCGCGCGGACCGGCTGGCCGTGGTGCTGCCGTTCGAGGCCGAACTGTTTCATCGCGCGGGCGAGCGGGTCGCATTCGTGGGGCATCCGCTGCTCGACCGCGTGGCAGTGGCGCAGGGGCGCGCGGAGACGTTGAAGCGTCACGGATTCGCGCCGGGTGCGCGCTTGATTGCAATCCTGCCGGGCAGCCGTCGCGCCGAGATTCGCTATCTGCTGCGGCCGATGCTCGCCGCCGCGCGAGTCATCGCACGAGACCATCATCTGGAGATCGCGCTGGCGCTTGCGCCGACCTTGTCGCAGCAGGAGTTGCGCGCCGTTGGCCGCGACGAGCTGGACGGAGTCCGCGTGATCGAAAACGACACCTATAGTGTTGTCGCGGCGAGCGAGCTGGCGATTGTCGCGTCGGGCACCGCGACGCTGGAGACGGCGCTGCTCGGATGCCCCGAAGTAATCGCCTACAAAGTGTCGCCGCTAACCTATATTCTGGGGCGGATGCTCGTGACGGGGGTGGATTTTATCGGGATGCCGAATATCCTGGCGGGCCGGCAAATCGCGCCGGAGCTGATTCAGCGCGACGTCACGCCGGAGAAGCTGGTGCGCGCCGCCGAGCCGCTGCTCAGCGAGACGATTCGCGCCGAGACCGTCGCGGCGTTGAAGTCGCTGCGCGACAAGCTGGGCGCGCCGGGTGCGGCGGGCCGCGTCGCCGCGATGTGCCTCGAGATGATCGGATGAAGCTGCTCACGCCACTGCAATGGCGCCTGTTCGGTTACCTGCGCCGCTACCTGTTTCCGTACGTGCTGCTGCTCGCGCTCGCGATGGCCGTGCTGGCCGCCGCCAGCGCCGGAATTCCGTGGATCGTGAAGCTCGTCGTTGACTCGGTGACCAGTCTCAGCGGCTCGCGGCAAATCGACGCGCACACGGCGACCAGGCTGCGCGAGCTGTCGATCGCCCTGGCCGGGTTGTTCCTGCTGCGCGCGGTCGCGAATTTCTCTGACGACTACCTGAGCGCGTACATCGCGCAAAAGATCACGATGGACATCCGCGGCGACCTGAACGAAAGCCTGCAGCGCCAGTCGCTGAGCTTCTTCAACCGCACGCCGACCGGCGTGATGGTCTCGCGCGTGATCAACGACGTCAACGTGGTCGTGCAGAGCTTGACGGGCGGCGTGTTCACGATCTTCGGCGACGGGATGGGGCTGGTGGCGCTGCTGGCGACTGCGTTCTCGCTCGATTGGCGCCTGGCGATCGTGGCGTTCATCGGGTTTCCGATTCTGGTGCTGCCGATCATCGGTCTCTCGAAGAAAGTCCGGCGCGACACCAAGAACGCGCAGAAGCAACTAGGCGGCTTGAACGCGCTGCTGCACGAGACCTTCCAGGGAAATCGCGTGGTCAAGGCGTTCGGCATGGAGGACTACGAGCGCGCGCGCTTCAACAAGGAACTGAAGCGGCTGTTCCGCGTGTACATGCGCGTGAATCGGATCAAGGCGGTGACCGGCCCGATGATCGAAGCGCTGGGCGCGTTCGCAGTGGTGGCGGTGGTGTGGTGGGCGGTCGGCTCGCTGCAATCGGGGACGCGAACGCTCGGGCAGTTCGCGGGATTTTTCGGCACGATGATTTTGGTTTATCGGCCGTTCAAAGCGCTCGGCAAAACCAACAACAACATTCAGCAGGGCCTGGCCGCCGCCGAGCGCGTGTTCGAGATGATGGACCATCCGACCGAAGTGCCGGACGCTGCGGGCGGCGTCGACCTGCACAAGGGGCCGCATCGAATTGCGTTCGAGAATGTGAGCTTCAGATACGCCGACGAATGGGTGCTGCACGATATCAATCTCGAAATCGGCGCGGGACAGGTGGTCGCGCTGGTCGGGATGAGCGGCGGCGGCAAGTCGACGCTGGCGGATCTGATCCCGCGCTTCTACGACGTGCAGCAAGGCCGCGTTAGGGTTGACGGAATCGACGTGCGCCAGCTTCGAATCGCGTCGCTGCGCGGGGAAATCGGGCTGGTGACGCAGCATACGTTTCTCTTCGACGACACCATCCGCGCCAATATCGCGTACGGCAGCGGCGAGCGGAATCTCGAGCGCGTCGTCGCCGCGGCCAAGCTGGCCAACGCGCACGACTTCATTTCGCGGCTGCCGCTCGGATACGAGACGATGGTGGGAGAGTTGGGCGTGCGGCTCTCGGGCGGCGAGCGCCAGCGAATCGCGATCGCGCGCGCGCTGCTGAAGGACGCGCCGATTTTAATTTTGGACGAAGCGACATCGTCGCTCGACTCCGAAGCCGAACGATCGGTGCAGGAAGCGCTGGAGCATCTGATGGCGAATCGCACGACGCTGGTGATTGCTCACCGTTTGTCAACCGTGCGACGCGCCGACCGAATCGTGGTAATCGTACACGGGAGGATCGCGGAGGAAGGGACGCACGACGAGTTGTTCGAGCGCGGGCGCGAGTATCGCAAACTGTACGACTTGCAGTTCATGTCGCCAGAGGATTTGGCCGGGGAAGGCGGCCTCGCCAACTGAAAGCAGGCGCAAAAGCGCGCGGGGGGCTCGGGTGCTGAAGGAGGTTTACAACTTCCTGTGGTACCTTGCGCTGCCGTTTGGCCTGATCGCGGCGCATCCGTGGAGCGTGCGTGACTTTCGCGAGCGGTTCGGGCGCGGCAGATTTCCGGACACGGCGGGCGCACCGAGAATCTGGATGCACGCGGCGTCGGTCGGCGAGATCGAGGCGATTCGGCCGGTCGCGCTCGGCTTGCTGCGCGCATACCCGGGCGCAGTGCTGGCGATCACGACGATGACCAGCGCCGGACGCGGCGCCGCTGAGCGGCGGATCCCGGGCGCGGCGGCATACCTGCTGGCGCCGCTCGACGTCAGATTCGCAGTACGCAGCCTGGTCGAGCGCGTGCAGCCGGAACTGGTTTTGATCGCGGAAACCGAGATCTGGCCGAACTTTTTCTTCGAGGCGCGACGCTTCGGTGCGCGCGTCGCGATCATCAACGGGCGAATGTCGGAACGGTCGCGGCGCCGCTACATGCTCGTGCGATCGCTGTTCAAGCAGGCGCTCAGCCAGGCGAGCGTTATCATGACGCAAAGCCGCGAAGACGCGCGCCGCTACGGCAAGTTCGATATTTCGTCGAAGATGGTAGTGACGGGCAACACGAAAATCACGGAACGGCCGATGCCGAGCGACGAGCCGCTGCGCCGCGAGCTGCAGGAGTTTGCGGCCGAGCGGCAGATTCTGATCGCGGGATCGACGGCGCCGGGCGAGGAAGCGGTGGTGGTCGGCGCGTACCTGGAGTTGCGAAAGCGTTTTCCCGCGCTGGCGCTCGCAATCGCGCCACGACATCTCGATCGCGCCGACGAGGTGGAAAAGCTGCTGCGCGCAAACTCGCTGGACTACGTGAAGGCGTCGGAGCTCGGCCCCGGCCGGCCGCCGGGCGACTCGCGGGTGCTGGTGCTGGACACGATGGGCGAGCTGCGCGCGTTTTACCGGCGCGGCGCAATCGCATTCGTCGGCGGCAGCCTTGCTCCGGGACGCGGCGGGCAAAATCCAGCGGAGCCGGCGATGCTCAACGTGCCGATTCTGATCGGGCCGCATCACGAGAATCAGCACGAAATCGTCGGCGCGCTGCTCACCTCGGGCGGAGCGCGGATCGTGAAGAACGCGCGTGACCTGGTCGCGGCGTGCGATCGATGGCTCGGCAATGAGAGCGAGCGCGTCACCGCCGGGCAGCATGCACACGACGCGACGGCGCGCTATTCGGGTGGTGCGCGCATCGTGTTGAAGCAGGTGCAGGGGCTGCTTAGCCTCAGCTGATTCATGCGCCAGCGCGAGTCGAGCCAGAGCCGCCCGCGAATCGAACGTTTGTGGGAGCGAAAACTCGCGCTGCGCGATCTGCCGGCATGGCTGGCGCTGGCGGCGCTTGCGGGGCTGTATCGCGGAGGAATGCGCGCGCGGCTGCTGTTTTGGCGGATGCGGAAGCAGCGCGCTGGCGTCGCGACGATTAGCGTCGGCAACCTGACGGTCGGCGGCAACGGCAAGACGCCGTTCACGCTGTTCGTCGCGAACCGCTTGCAGAGCCGGGGGCTCAGCGTGGGAATCGCGAGCCGTGGCTACGATCGCGCGCGCTCGAAGGCGCGGGCGATGCTGGTCGCGGAAGGCGGAGTGCTCAACGTTTCGCCCGACGAAGCCGGCGACGAACCGGCGATGATGGCGAAGCGGTTCAGCGGACCGATCGCCGTCGCGCGCCGGCGGATCGACGCAATCGAATTGCTCGCGCGTCGCGGCCCGCTCGACGCGGTGATCCTCGACGACGCGTTCCAGCACATCCGACTCGCGCGCGACGTCGACCTGGTGCTGGTGGGCAGCGAGCGGGGATTCGGCAACGGCTGGATGCTGCCGGCGGGGCCGCTGCGCGAGCCGGTGGGCGCGGTGCGTCGGGCCGACGCAGTCGTGCTGATAAACTTCGGCAACGGGCCGTCTGCGATCACGCCAAGGCAAATGAAAAAGCTCGGCACCCGCACAATCCTCCATGCAGCGGTGCGGCCGAGTGCGCTGGTGGTCGCGGAGCAGAACGTGTGGCGCGAAATTCCGCTGTCGCTGGTGGGGCGGCGCGTGATCGCGGTCAGCGGGCTGGCGGATCCGCGCAGCTTCTACGCGATGCTGCGCGAGTTGGATGCGGACCTGAGCGGCGTGCTGGAATACCCGGACCATCACGCGTACACGCCGGCCGATTGGCAGGCGATCAGGAACGCGATGCGCGTCGGGGACATCGTGGTCACAACCGAAAAGGACCTGGTGAAGCTGGAGCGGTTTCCGTTCGCGCGCGATTCGCTGTACGCTCTGAGGCTCGAAGTGACGATGACGGACGCGGATGCGCGGGTGCTCGACGAGGAAATCCTGAAACGGATTTACGACCAACCCGCGCGGCGTGCGTGACAACTTTTCGCTCGGAGGAATTTCGCGATGGCGCTCAGTCAGGAACTGCTCGACATCCTGGCGTGTCCGAAGTGCAAGGGCGACCTGCATCTAAATGAAAAGCAGGACGGCCTGGTCTGCGACGCCTGCAAACTGGTGTACGCGGTGCGCGACGACATCCCGATCATGCTGATCGAGGAAGCCAAGCCCATTCCGTAAACGCGGATTCGCCGCGCCGAAAGCGGCGCTCGCTGCCCATGAAAAAAATCGACGCCGAGCGCGCGCGCCAGCTTGCATGGCTCGCGCTGGGCGTTTACGTCGTGGGACTCGGCGTCTCGGCGACGCTACGGACGCAGGGCGACTTCAACGTCTACTATCGCGCCGGGCATCGCGTGCTGCACGGCCTCGCGGTGTACCCGGTTGACGATTCCGATCGCTTCTTGTACGCGCCGATTTTCGCGATTGCGTTCGCGCCCTTGGCGGCTTTGCCGCGGCATCTCGCGCAGTTCCTTTTCTTTGCCGTGAACGCGTTCGCGCTGGTCGAGCTGGTGCTCGGCGCCGGAGTGCTGCTGCTGGGACGCGCGCGGCCCCTGCCGGCGGAACTGATAGTCGTGCCGGTGCTGCTTGCGTTCCGGTTCGTCGGCAACAATATCGAGCACGGTCAGATTAACTTGCCGACGCTGGCGCTGATCGTGTGGGCGATCATCTATTCGGACGAGGCGCGGCCGCGCGCGGCAGGTGCGATGCTCGCGGCGGCGATTCTGATCAAGCCGTTCGCGGTGCTGGCCGCGATTCATCTTGCGATTCGCCGGCGCTTCGACACGCTCGGCTGCGCCCTCGTCGCGGGCGCCGCACTGCTCGTCGTCCCGATAGTAGTTTTCGGAATGCATGGATTGGTCGAGCAGACGCGCGGCTACGTCGTCGCGATCGCGTCGATGACGAATCGGTATCGCACGATGCTGACGAATCAGTCGGCGGTAGCGGCGGTGGCGCGCGTCATGAGTCTTACGCGTGTCGGCGACGCTGAGTCCTCCGCGCTGCCGACGATAGTCGGCATGAGCCTGGAAATCGCGCTCATTGCCGCTGTGTCGCTCTGGGACTGGACGAGCGGCAACAACGAAAACGAATCGTGGCGCGGCAGGCTCGCGCTGTGCGGGCTGTTCTGCCTGATGGCGTCGATTGCGCCGATTTCATGGAAGAGTTACTACGCGGCGATGGTCGTGCCATACATGGCGCTGGTCGCAGCGCTGTGGACTGATCGAAAGCCCGGCGAGCGCGCGGCCGGCTCAATCGCAGTCTGGACGCTGTTCGCGATTTCGGTTGTGCTCAACCTTGCGCCGGGGAATCGGCTGAATCGAATCGCGCTGTTCTACTCGGCGCATTTTCTTTCGTCGCTCTTCGCATTGGCCGCGCTGTTCGTGTTGTGGCGGCAGAGTGCGAGTCAAAATCAAGCGTGAGACCGACCGCGCAAATTCAGTGGCGCTCCGATCCCGCCTTCACGCGCGTGACATGGGGACGCCGCGAGCTGGTGATCCATCGCGAACTCGCAGAGCGCGCGGAAGTTCTGATCGGCACGCTGGGCAAGCTTGGGGGAGAGACCGGCGCCGGCAATCGTGGTAGCGCATTCCGCGTGAATCTTGCCGGCGGCCTTTAAATTTTTGCGCGGCGCGCGCGGCGCGGCGGCCTGATCCGATTCTTCCTGAGCGACATCTATGTCGGAACAAATCCGCGGCCGCTGCGCGAGCTGGCGGTAACAATCGAAGCGCGGCGGCGCGGAATTGCGGTGGCGGAGCCGCTCGGTGCGATGGTCGAATGGGGCGGGCCCGCGTTACTTCCGATCGTGTATCGCGGATTTTTTCTG
>DASQHV010000631.1:0-2788 GCA_035631915.1 Candidatus Acidiferrales bacterium
ATCGCGCTCAGCGACATCATGTAGGTCAGCGGGATCATCGCGCGGCTCCGGACGCGGCCGGCTGATCCGCTGATGTCGCACCGGGCGCATTCGGCATCCGCCGTGCGAGCGCGACGGCTCCCACAACGGCCGCCAGCAACAACACCGAAGTGACTTCGAATGCGACGAGGTAGTTGGTGAAGAGCTGTTGTGCGAGGCTTTCGAGCGATCCATAGCCGCGGGGCTCGCGGACAAACTGGACTTGCAGATGCGGCGGCGCAAGGAACAGAAACAACTCGGCGGCGAGCGCTGCGGCAGCGAGCGAGCCGAACAGCTTGAGCATGAGGTGCCCGCTGGGTTGGATCTCTGCCTGCAGATTCAGCAGCCAGATGACGAACAGGAACAACACCATGATCGCGCCGGCGTACACGATGATCTGCAGAAAGCCGACCACGACAGCGTCTTCGCCGATGAACAGCATTGCAATGATCATCAGCGTCGCGATGAGCGAGAGCAGCGAATGAATCGGGTTGCGCTGAACCACGACGCCGAGCGCCGCGACCACGGCGAGCGCGCCCAGAAAAATAAACAGGAACGGCGGCATCAGCGCGTGCTCCCGTGCACGACGATCACGAGCGCCGTCATCAGCACGTTGAACAATCCGAGCGGCACCAGCCCTTTCCATCCGAGCTTCATCAACTGGTCATAGCGGAAGCGCGGCAGGGTCCAGCGGACCATTCCGAGAAAGATGCAGAGCGCGACGACCTTCACCAGGAACGCGACGACGCCCAGGATCGAGACCGCCAGCGCGGGCACCGCGATGAACGCGCCGCCGGGGAGATGGAAGCCGTTGCGCAACAGCCACGGAATCTGCCATCCGCCGAGAAAAAACGTCGTCAACAACATCGCAACCAGCGCCTGCTCGGCCAAGTCGGTGAGCATGAAGACGGCCTGCTTGCCGCCCGAATATTCGGTGAAGTAGCCCAGGATCAGCTCGGACTCGCTCTCGGGCAGGTCGAACGGCACGCGCTTGGACTCCGCGACGCCGGCGACCAGGAAAATGATGAAGGCGAGCGGCTGCATGAAAATTCCCCAGCGCGGCAGAAAGCCCAGCCACGAGCCGCCCTGCCCGCGCACGATTTCCTGCAGGTTGAGGGTGCCGAACGTCATGATGATCGAAATGATCGCCAGGCCCATCGCGAGCTCGTAGGAGATCATCTGCGCTGTCGCGCGGATTCCGCCGAGCAGCGCCCATCGATTGTTCGACGCCCATCCGGCGAGCGCGACGCCGTAGACGCCGATCCCGATCGTCGCGAGCAGGTAGAGCGCCGCCGCGTTGAGGTTGGCCGCCTGCAGATCGATCTGATGGCCGGCGATGGAAATCGTGTCGCCGAACGGGATGACGACGAAGGTGATCATCACCGGGAACAGCGCCAGGAACGGCGCGAGCGTGTGCAGAAATTTGTCCGCGCCCGCGGGCACGAAATCTTCCTTGGTGAACAGTTTCACCGGGTCCGCGATGAGCGTGTTGATGATGCCGAGGTTCGGCATTCCCATCCGCTTGCCGAGGCCGGTGATGGTGGCGCGGTTCGATCCGATTCGGTCCTGGATCAGCGCGCTGCCCTTGCGTTCGAAATAGAGCAGGAAAATCGACAGGTGCAGGCCGACCAGGATCATCAGCACGGCTTTGACGACGCCGGCGATCAGTTCAATTGTCACGTGCGGCCAGCTCGTCGAGGAGTTTGGAAGTGCTTTCCTCGGTCAGGTTCTCGATGAAGGCGTCCTGGTTGAGCTGGAGCATCGGCGCCGAGCCACACGACGCCAGGCACTCGACGCTGGCGAGCGTGAACTTGCCGTCGGGAGTGGTTTCGCCGATCTCGATTTTAAGTTTGCGACGGATGCAATCGACGATTTTTTCGGCGCCGCGCAACCGGCACGGCAGGTTGGTGCAGACGTCGAGCAGGTAACGGCCGACGGGTTTGCGATGGTACATCGAGTAGAACGAGACCACGGCGCGCACGTGCGCGGGCGGCAGTTCCATCAGGTGCGCGACGTAATCCTGGGTTTCGTCGCTGAGCCAGCCGAACTCGCGCTGCGCGATCCACAGCGTCGGCAGCAGCGCCGCCTGCCGCGTGGGATAGCGGGAAAGGAGCGACCGGTACTCCTTCAGCGCCGCGTCGGAGAATTTGATTTCAGGGCTGTCAGGCATCGCGAGGGTATTACAGTCCCTTTATCGCCAAAACTTCGTGCGTTCGTGAATCCAATGTTAGCTAGCTAAAATTTCGCAATTCCGCCAGAGGCGCAAGCCGCGCGCGCGGAAAATCGCGGCCAACTTGCGGGTCTGCGCAGAACGGGTTATCTATCGTCGGCGATTGCGAGGCAAGGGCGGCCGGCGAATTATGATCGCGACGGCGCCGGCGCAAAACGGTCAACGATTCGAATGCGGGTTATTGCGGGACAAGCGCACGGACGGCGGCTCAAGGCGCCGCGCGGCCTGAACACGCGGCCGACCTCGGCGCGGGCGCGCGAATCGATCTTCTCGCGGCTCGCGGTGCGGATGGATTTTGCGGGCGCGCGCGTGCTCGACGTCTTTGCCGGCAGCGGCTCGCTGGGAATCGAGTCGTTGTCGCGCGGCGCCGCGCACGTGACGTTCGGCGACTCGTCGCGCGACTCGGCGGCGGCGATTCGTGCGAATCTTGCCGAGCTTGGATTTGGCGCGCGCGCAACGATGCTCGGATCCGAAGTGCGGCGCGCGCTGGCGGCGCTCGGCGCCGCGCATGAGTCGTTCGATCTGATTTTCGTGGACGCG
>DASQHV010000632.1:0-4481 GCA_035631915.1 Candidatus Acidiferrales bacterium
AATCGCGTCTTCCTCGAGCGCGCCGAAGCGCACCGCCGACGGGCGGCGTCCGTCATGGTACGGCGCGTCGGCGCGGAAGGTCGCGACTTCGAACTGATCGTCGTCGATCAGCACGCCGATCACGCCGAACTTGGCGCCGACGGCGACGGTGCGATCGAACATCTCCTGCACGACGGCGGGGCGCGCGTCGGTCGCGATATCGTAGTCCTGCGGCTCGACGCCCAGGATCCGGTCGCGCACACATCCGCCGGCGAACACGGCGCGAAAGCCCGCGTCGACAAGGCGGCGCACGATCGCGCGAGCCTTGTGCTCCTTGGCACTGACGTTGTGTTCCGTGGCGCTCATGGTCAAATCCCAGCGGAACATTTTATAGCCGCGCGATTGGCGCATGCCATACGGGGGGCGCAGTGATCGAGGCGCCGGCGCAATCGCGCCCGCCCGCGTGCGTGGACGCTGCTACTCGCTGCGCAGGCGCGGCGGCCCCAGCACGATCCCGCCGTCAACCGCGATGACCTGTCCGGTCACGTTGATCGCGAGGTCCGAGCAGAGCCACGAAACCGTGCGGCCGATGTCCTGCTCGGTCTGCTCGCGCCCGAGCGGCACCATGTCCTTGACCGCGGCGTCGAACACGACGCGCGCGTTCCGGTCACCGCCGCCGAGCGCCGCGCCCAGTTCCTGCCAGATCTTTGTATAGATGAGGCCGGGCGCGACTGCGTTGACGCGGATGCCCTGCGGGCCAAGCTGCAGCGCGAGCGTTTTGGTGTACGAGATGACGCCGGCTTTGGCGGCGGCGTAGGCCGCGAGCACCGGCGACGGCAGCAAGCCCGCAATCGACGAGGTGTTGCAGATCGCGCCGCCCGATTTCATCCGCGGCGCAACTTCGCGCGACACGATATAGACCGAGTTCAGGTTGAGATCGACGTAGCGGCGCCAGGTCTCGACGCTGTCCCATTCCTGGCGGCGCCCGCTTTCGAACCACGCGCGCTCACCGCCGCCGGCGTTGTTGCACAGCACGTCGGGATGCTTGCCGTAGTGCGCGACGACTTCCTCGACCGCGCGATGCACCTGCGCTTCGTCGGTGACGTCGGCGGTGAAGCCGTGCACGCTTTTGGCGATCGCCGCGGGCGGCGGCGCCAGTTCGCGATCGATCACCGCCACCTGCTCGACGACTTTTTCTTCGAGCAGCGCCGTTACGATTCCGAGTCCGAGTCCCCGTGCTCCGCCGGTCACGATTGCGTATTTCATTCGACTGTCTCCCGAGTTTGCACTCACGCCGCCTCTTTGCGGCTGCTGGAATATTCCTTTCTGTAGACCTCGAGCAACGACGCGAAGACCGAAATGATCGCTGGGCCCGCGAACAGGCCGAGCGGACCGTACATCTCCAGCCCTCCCAGGATTCCCAGGAACAGCGCGAGCGTCGGCAGTTGCGTGCCATGCCTCATCGCGAGCGGCTTGATGAAGTTGTCGATTATCGCGAGTGCGATCGAACACCAGATGAAAAGTCCGATGGCTCTCGACGGGCTTGCCGCAAAGGCGAGATAGAACGTAGCCGGAATCCACACCAGCGCCGTGCCGCCAATCGGCATCAGGCCCGCACCCGCCGAGGCGATCGCAAGAAACAGCCAGTACGGCACGCCGAAGATCAGCATCCCGAGTCCGATCGACGCGCCTTGCAGCACCGCGGTCAGCATCAGCCCGCGCATCACCGACGACAGCGTTTTGCGCAGCGTGTCGAAGATGGCTTTCTTGTCGTCTTCGTGCAGCGGCGTGAGCATCTGCAGGCTGTGGTAGTAGTACTCGCCGTCGCGCAGGATGTAGAAGAACGCCATCAGCGCGATGCCGAAATCGAACACGAACGAGACCACGTTCTTTGCCGCCGTCGTCGCGTTCTTCATGACGTAGTCGCTGGTAATCTGGGCCGCCTGCAGCGTCAGCTTGGGCAGTTGATCGTCAAACTTGTAGCCGTGCTCGGCCATCCGCTTGTTGACCCATACGCCGAGGTCGGTCTTCATCGCCCAGTCGTGCAGCTTGGTCATGCCGCCGTTGGCTACTGTCGCATTGGCCTGGGTGTAGAGCGTCTGCGCCTCGGTCACCAGCCGTCCCGAGAGCCAGATCGACGGCAGCACCACGACCAGCCCGATCGCGAGCGTGAGGATCACGCACGAGAGGGTCCGGCGCTTGACGTATTTTTCGACCTCGATAAGCGCGGGATGCGCCAGGAATGCGAGCAGTATCGCCCACGCGATCGGGGTCAGGAACGGCGTGAGCAGCTCGTACAGCTCGTACGCCATCACGGCCAGGAAGCCGAAGAAGAAGAGCTGGACTATGCGCTCGCGATCCATCGTTGCAGGCGTGGCTGCCCGGCGTCGGGCATCGCCACCGCGCGAGCCTAGCAAATGGCATCGAAATGTTCGCCTGCCGCGCACCGGTTTGCTAAGCGGTGACTATGAAGTCCGGCCACGCTGCCGCGCTCGCGCTTGTCTATCTCATGGTTCCGCCAAAACTGCCGGGGAAGCATCTTACGTTTGACGCGCAGGCCAAGCTAAGCAAATGGTATTTTGCGGGCATATACGATTCCATGACGGAGTGCGAGGCGAACAGGAAAGACCACGATGAGAGTGCCCTGCGCGCAGTGGCGCACAACGAAGTTCATGATCGTGATCGAAAAGTGCGCGAACTTGCCCACTATCTCGCGCAGGAAAAATGCGTCGCGGAGGGCGATCCGCAGCTAGAGGGTAACGCGCTTCATTTTGGCGTTCTGTATCCGCTAGTGAAGCGGCCAACCAAACCCTGAGAGTAGGACGCTCGCGATTTCGATTCAGTACATCCGCCCCGAACTTGGTCAGCGCCCGCGGGCGACGCTTCGGTTGCCCGCGAGGAAAATATCCGTTACCGTCAGCGTTTGCTTGCAGGATCTACACAACCCCTTCGCCGTGAAGGCACGTAGCTCAGTGGGAGAGCGCTTCCTTGACACGGAAGAGGTCGGCGGTTCAATCCCGCCCGTGCCTACCAGCACGCCGACCCACCGCCGCAAGCATCGCTTCGCAGCACCCGCCCGCTTCATCTCCGCGGTTCGATTCGCGCCTGCCAATGATTAAAATCGTTTCTTGATGAGTTCCAGCGTAACCGTAAAAGTGAACGGCGAGCCCCGCGTCGTGCCGGTCGGAACGGTTGTGCGCGAGGTGCTCAAAGACCTCCCGAGCAAGGATCTGGTCGCGGCGCGCATCGACGGCAAGGTCGTCGACCTGACGCGCAAACTCGAGCACGACGCCGTCGTCGAGCCCGTCCTCGCCGATTCGCCCGCGGGCCTCGAGGTCATCCGGCATTCGACCGCTCATCTGATGGCGATGGCGGTGCAGGCGCTCTACCCCGGCACGCAAGTCACCATCGGCCCCGTTATCGAAGACGGATTCTTCTACGACTTTGCGCCCGCGACGCCGTTCACGGTTGACGATCTACCGAAAATCGAAGCCAAGATGCGCGAGCTGGCGAAGGCCGACCACAAAGTTCAGCGCACCGAAATCGCGCGCGAGGACGCAATCGCGAAGTTCTCGGCGATGGGCGAGAAGTACAAGGTCGAAATAATCCAGGGCATCGCCGACGATCACGTTTCGATCTACAGCCAGGGCGACTGGATGGATTTGTGCCGCGGCCCCCACGTGCCGTCGACGCGCTACCTCCGCGCCTTCAAGCTCACCAGCGTGGCCGGCGCGTACTGGCGCGGCGACGAGCACAACGCGATGCTCTCGCGGATTTACGGCACCGCGTTCGCCACCAAGGAGGCGCTCGACGAGCATCTGAAGCTGGTCGAGCTGGCCCGCACCCGTGACCATCGCAAGCTCGGCCGCGAGATGGGCCTCTACATCTTCGATCCGATCTCGCCGGGCTCGCCGTTCTACCTGCCCAAGGGCACGATCATCCTGAACGAGCTGACCGACTACATTCGCCGCCTCTACCGGCGCTACGGTTACGACGAAGTCGTCACGCCGCAGCTTTTCAGGAACGAGTTGTGGAACACGTCGGGGCATTGGGAAAATTTTCGCGAGAACATGTTCCTGTCGCCCGACCCGGAGGGCGAAGACACAACCGCTGTCGATAGCGGCCCCGACGGATGGCATCAGGGCTACGCGCTGAAGCCGATGAACTGCCCCGGGCATACGTTTGTGTATCGCGCGCAGAAGCGCTCGTACCGCGACCTGCCGCTCAGAGTCGCGGAGTTCTCACGGCTGCATCGCGCGGAACGCTCGGGCACGCTGCACGGCCTGATGCGCGTGCGATCGATGTCGCAGGACGACGCGCATATTTTCTGCCGCGAGGATCAAATCGAAGACGAAGTCGCAAGCAATCTTGCGATGGTGCGCGACGTTTACGGCGCGCTCGGCTTCGAGCGCGTCGAGTTCAAGCTCGCGACCATGCCCGACGCGCACCTCGGCACCGAAGAGCAGTGGCGGATGGCCGAGGCCAAGCTCGGCAAGGCGATG
>DASQHV010000633.1:0-3742 GCA_035631915.1 Candidatus Acidiferrales bacterium
CGCGCTGTCCACCGTATGCTCGCGCTCCTGCAGCTCCGGGGCGCGGAACGACAATTCCTCGAGCAAGCGCTCGAGCACCGTGTGCAACCGCCGCGCGCCGATATTCTCCGAGCGCGCGTTCACCTTCGCCGCTATCTCCGCCAGCGCCGCAACGCCATCCTCGGTGAAGCGCAGATGCACCCCTTCGGTGTCCATCAGCGCGACGTACTGGCGCGTCAGCGCGTTCTCGGGCTCGGTGAGGATGCGGATGAAATCCTCGCGCGTCAACGCGTTCAGCTCGACGCGAATCGGAAAACGCCCCTGGAACTCGGGGATCAGGTCTGACGGCTTGGAGGTGTGAAATGCGCCCGACGCAACGAACAAAATGTGATCGGTCTTGACTGCGCCGTACTTGGTGTTGACCGTCGAGCCCTCGACGATCGGCAGCAGGTCGCGCTGCACGCCCTCGCGCGAGACGTCGGGACCGTGCGCCTCGCGACCGGCAATCTTGTCGATCTCGTCGATAAAGACGATACCCGACTGCTCGGCGCGCTGAATTGCGTCGCGCGCGACCGCATCCATGTCGACCAGCCGCGCCGCTTCCTCCGCAGTCAGCAGTTCGAGCGCCTCGGGTATCTTCACCTTGCGCGAGCGCGACTTCTTGGGCATCAGCTGGTTCATCAGCTCCTTCATGTTGAGGCCCATCTCCTCCATGCCCTGCGGAGTGAAGACCTCGATATTCGGCGCGGCGTTGGCGCTGACTTCGACCTCGACTTCGCGATCGTCCAGATGCCCGCCGTGGAGCAGCTTGCGCAGTTTCTCACGCGTGTCTTTGCGCGAGTCGTTGTCGGCGGGCTCGATGCCGCCCTCGGCCGTCACCGTGGCGGGACGGCGCACCTTTGTCGGCGTGGGAAACAGGAGATCGAGCAGGCGCTCTTCGGCGTTCTCGCGCGCCTTGACCGCGACGTTATCGCGCGCCTCGTCGCGCACCATCTTGACCGCGCATTCGGCCAGGTCGCGGATCATCGACTCGACGTCGCGGCCCACGTAGCCGACTTCGGTGTAGCGCGAAGCCTCGACCTTGACGAACGGCGCCTGCGCCAGCCGCGCTAGCCGGCGTGCGATTTCGGTTTTGCCGACGCCGGTCGGTCCAATCATCAAAATATTTTTGGGCGCGATCTCGTCGCGCAGCTCGGGCGCGACGTTCTGCCGCCGCCAGCGGTTGCGCAGCGCGATCGCGACTGCGCGTTTCGCGTCGTGCTGGCCGACGATATAACGATCGAGTTCAGAGACGATCTCGCGCGGCGTCATCACCTGTGGCACTGGCATGGCTGGAATGCTTCCCGGCGTGGGGCGCTACAGTTCCTCGAACACAAATTCGTCGTTGGTGTATACGCAGACTTCCGACGCGACCTTCATCGCCGCCGCCGCGATCTCGCGTGCGCTCATGCCGGAGCTATGCCGCACCAGCGCGCGCGCCGCAGACAGCGCGTAGTTGCCGCCCGATCCGATCGCCAGGATTCCGTCGTCCGGCTCCAGCACGTCGCCGACGCCCGAGATCAGCAGCGAGCTCTCCTTGTCCGCCACCACCAACATCGCTTCCAGCCGCCGCAGGATTCGATCGGTGCGCCAATCCTTCGCCAGCTCGACAGCCGCGCGCCGCAGCACTCCGTTGTACTCCTGCAGCTTCGACTCGAACTTGTCGAACAGCGTCAGCGCGTCCGCCGTCGAGCCGGCGAATCCCGCCAGCACGCGATCCTGATGCAGCCGGCGCACCTTCCTGGCCTTCGACTTCATGATCGTCTGCCCGACGCTGACCTGCCCGTCGCCGGCCATCACCACGTGCCCCTGATGGCGCACGCTCAGAATCGTCGTGTGGCGCACTTCCGCGCCCGATTCGATGCCCGCGTTAGGCTCTTGGAAACGCACGCTTGTAGACCTCTTTCAAATGACCGACGCTCACATGAGTATAGCGCTGCGTGGTCGCCAGACTCGCATGCCCCAGCATCTCCTGGATCGACCGCAGGTCCGCTCCGTTACTCAGCATATGCGTTGCGAAACAATGACGCAGCCCATGCGGCGTGATTCCCGCGCCGATTCCCGCCGCCGCGATTCGGCGTTGCAGGATCAGCTCGACGCTGCGGGTCGTCAGGCGCCCGCCGCGCAGATTCGTGATCACGGGCCCGTCACGCTCCCACGCGATCGGCATTGCCACCCGCCAGCGCTTTAGCGCGTCGAGCGCCGGCTCCCCAAGCGGCACCAGCCGATCCTTGTTGCCCTTGCCCGATCGCACCATCACCATGCCGAGGTCTTCGTCGATATCGCGCCAGTTGAGCCCGACCAGTTCGCTGACGCGCAGTCCCGCCGAATACAGGGTCTCGAAGATTGCGCGATCGCGATACGCCGCCGCGCTCGACTCCGCGGCCGGCACCTCGATCAGCCGGCGCACTTCGTCCTGCTGCAGAATCGACGGCAGCCGCCGTTCGTTGCGGGGCGAGCGAATCGCGCGCGCGGGGCTCGGCTCACCGAGCGTCGTCTCGCGATACCGAAAAAATGCCTTGATCGCACTCAGCCGGCGCTGCACCGTCGCCCGCTTTGCGGTCTTCATCAGCTCGGCAAGGTAGGCGCGGATATGGTCTGCGCTGATATTCGCGACCGCGATCTCATCCACGGCGCGGCCCATCCGCGCGGATCGGTCTAGCAGGAAGGTGCGCAAGGCGAGCAGGTCGCGGCGATAGTTCGTCACCGTGTTGTCAGCCGCACGCGACGCCTTACTGAGCGCGCTCGCAAACGCCTCTATCGCCGCCTCCATCGCACTGCTAGCCATCAAGAATTCTTCCCGCCCGCGCCGCACCGCGCGCCAATTCACCTTCGAGCGGTAATGCTATCAGCGGCTCGGTGGACGAAAAAGGCAGTCCGCCGACTCGGTCCGTTCTCGACGTGACGCTCCTGCCGTTCAGATGGAGAGGGAGAGAATACGGAATGCGAAACCTCACGCAGGTTTCGCGCTTCCCGTTTGAGAAGAAAAAGAAATCGCGAAACCCGCAGTAGCGGTTTTCGCTCTCCCGTTCCTTTAAGAGAGGTGGCAGAGGTTCTCGGGTTTGTCGATCGCACGGTCGATGTCCTAACTCCAAAAGTTCTAACAGGGCGCCGCGGCCGCATCTGATTCGCTTTTTTCTCTTTCCTGCCCCGGGTGCAGGGCTGGGCCCTGCCGGGGGCGCGGGGCGCGAGCCCCGCATTCAATTCCGTCGTTCCCTCTCCCGCGTGCGGGCGAGGGTGATAAGGTACTACGCGATTGGTGGGGCTTCTTGATCCATGAACTGTTGGCATTGCGGTTACGCGATTGAAATCATAGCCGGCAAGGACCGGGTCGGCTTTCGCGACGAATGCCCCGGATGCGATCGCGCGCTCCACGTATGCCTCAACTGCGCGATGTACGATCCGGAGTACAACAACAGTTGCCGCGAGCCGATGGCTGAGCGGGTGGTGGACAAGGAACGATTCAACTTTTGCGAATACTTCGCGCCCGGAACCGGCGCTGCGAAAAAGACGGCCGCAAATGCCGGCGCGCACAGCAAGCTGGAGGACCTGTTCAGGAAGAAACCATGACCGCTCCCCGAGCCTCCGTTTACCTGCCGCGCCACGCGGCGCGCACTACGTTGTTGGCGCTCGCGATCGTCGTCGCACTTGGATGCCATTCGCCCAACAGCGCGCGCGGCGTCGTCGATCGCTTCATCCATCAGTACTACGTCGCCATCGACTT
>DASQHV010000634.1:0-3788 GCA_035631915.1 Candidatus Acidiferrales bacterium
CATCGCGTCGAGGCCGAACTCGGCGAGAAGACCGGCCGCGTGCGGTTGGAGGGCACCAAGCACATCATCGCGGTGGCCAGTGGCAAGGGCGGTGTCGGCAAATCGACGGTGGCGGCGAACCTCGCGGTGGCGCTGGCGCAATTGGGGCTTAGCGTCGGACTGCTCGACGCCGACATTTACGGTCCCTCTGTCCCGATGATGTTCCACGTGGGCGACGAGCGGCCAAAGTCCGCTGGCGGGCAGAATTTCTTTCCGATCGAGAAGTACGGCGTGAAGCTGATCTCGATGGGATTTTTCTTGAACGACAAGGCGCCGGTGATTTGGCGCGGTCCGATGGTGATGGGCGCGGTGCGCCAGTTCCTGAAAGACACGCTGTGGGGATCGCAGGATTTTCTGGTCGTCGATTTGCCGCCCGGCACCGGCGACGCGCAACTGACGCTCGCGCAGCAGGTCTCGCTCGACGGCGCGGTAATCGTCACGACGCCGCAGGACGTCGCGCTGCTGGACGCGACCCGCGCGGTCAAGATGTTCCGGCAGGTGCATTGCCCGATTCTCGGCGTGGTCGAGAACATGAGCTATTTCATCTGTCCCGATTGCGGCGAGCGCGACGAACTGTTCGGCTACGGCGGCGGCGAGCGGATGGCAGAGGAGGAAGGCTCGCAGCTGCTGGCGAGGATTCCGATCTACGCGGACATTCGGCAGGCCGGCGACGCGGGGATGCCGATCACGCTTGCCAATCCGAAGCATCCGGCGAGCCAGGCGTTCCTCGAGCTGGCGCGCAAGGTCGTCGCGGAAATGCCCGACTGATTTGCACGACGCTTGCCGAGCCTGCAGCGCGTCGATAATGTTGCCGTTCGACCGAAGAGATCTGCGAATACTGAACAGCACGCCCCGCGCGGGCGGTTTACCCTGGATTTGACCGGTTTCGGAGTTCGACCATGTCCACGCTGATAACGGAAGAGTGCATCAACTGCGGTGCCTGCGAGCCCGAATGCCCCAACACCGCGATCTATGAAGGCGGCGCGCAGTGGGAGCTGGACGGTACGAGCGGCGCCGCACTCAAGGAAGACATCTATTATATAGTCCCGTCGAAGTGCACCGAGTGCGTCGGATTCTTCGACCAGGAACAGTGCGCCGCGGTCTGTCCCGTCGACTGTTGCATCCCCGATCCCGATATCCCCGAGACCGAGGAAGTCCTGATCGCGCGCGCGAAGGTGCTGCATCCCGACCAGACTTTCGGCGCCGACTACCCGTCGCGCTTCCGCAAGGCTTGAGGGTGGGGGAGCGGCGAGTTTGACCACCAGGGGTCCTGTCCAGATTGCTCCGGCAGACGGCAAGCTCGGCGTGCTGTTGCCGGGCGTCGGCGCCGTCAGCACCACGTTTATCGCGGGTGTTGAATTGGTGAAGCGTGGATTGGGCGCGCCGATCGGCTCGCTCACGCAACTCGCGACTGTGCGACTGGGCAAACGGACCGAGGGCCGCACGCCGCTGATCAAGGACTTCGTCCCGCTCGCGAGCATCAACGATCTCGAATTCGGCGGCTGGGACATCTACGAGGACAACGCCTACGAGGCAGCGCGCAAGGCCGCGGTGCTCGAGCCGGCGCTGCTGGAAAAAGTTCGCGAGCCGCTCGAGAAACTGCATCCGATGGAAGCGGTGTTCGACCAGGACTATGTGCGGCGCATCCGCGGTCCGAACGTCAAGGAAGCGCGCAACAAGATGGACAAGGCGGTGATGTTGCAGGACGACATCCGCCAATTTCAGTCGCGCACCGGCGTCGCGCGCACGGTGATGATCTGGTGCGGCTCGACCGAAGTGTTCCATCGTCCCGCGGCGGTGCATGCAACATTGAAGGCGTTCGAGGCGGGCCTGGCGAACAACGACCCGGAGATCGCGCCGAGTCAGATCTACGCGTACGCGGCGCTGAAGATGGGCATCCCGTACGCCAACGGCGCGCCGAATCTCACCACCGACACGCCGGCGCTGATGGAGCTCGCGCGGCAGAACAACGTGCCGATCTGCGGCAAGGATTACAAAACCGGGCAGACGTTCATGAAGACGTTGATCGCGCCGGGATTGAAGGCGCGGATGCTCGGGATGTCGGGATGGTTCTCGACGAACATCCTCGGCAATCGCGACGGCGAGGTGCTCGACGATCCCGGCTCGTTCAAGTCGAAGGAAGAGACCAAGCTCTCGGTGCTCGACCAGATTTTGCAGCCGGAGCTTCATCCGAAGCTCTACGCCAACGTTTTCCATTCGGTGAAGATCAACTACTACCCGCCGCGCGGCGACCAGAAAGAGGGCTGGGACAATATCGATATCTTCGGCTGGCTCGGCTACCCGATGCAGATCAAGATCGATTTCCTGTGCCGCGACTCAATCCTGGCGGCGCCGCTGGTGCTCGACCTGGTGCTGTTCATGGACCTTGCGCAGCGCGCTGGCATGCGGGGCATCCAGGAGTGGCTGTCGTTCTACTTCAAGGCGCCGATGACAGCGCCGGGCCTGTACCCGGAGCACGACATCTTCATCCAGTTGATGAAGCTAAAGAACACGCTGCGCTGGATGCGCGGCGAAGATTTGATCACGCATCTCGGGCTCGAATACTACGACTGACGCGGCCGCATCTTTCATCCGGCGCGCGATGCGCTCTAGAATTGTTCCCCGATGAGCGTGCTGACGGACAAGACGATCCTGCTCGGCGTGAGCGGCGGAATCGCCGCCTACAAGGCGGCGGAGCTGGTCCGCGCGTTCGTCGCGGCTGGCGCCAGCGTGCGCGTGATGATGACGCGCAACGCAACCGAGTTCATCACGCCGCTGACGCTGCAGACGCTAAGCCAGAACCCGGTGGCGACGGATACGTTCTCGCTCACGCAGGAATCCGAAATAGGTCACATCAGACTTGCCGACAGTGCCGACGCGATCGTAATCGCGCCGGCGACGGCGGACGTGATCGCAAAGGCCGCGGTGGGAATCGCCGACGACCTCGTGACGACGGTGTTGCTCGCGACGCGCGCGAAGATTGCGTTCGCACCGGCGATGAACGTCCACATGTACGAGCATCCCACGGTGGTCGAGAACCTCGCGAAGCTGCGCGCGCGGGGCGCGACCGTAATCGAGCCGGATGAGGGTGCGCTCGCGTGCGGCTACGAAGGCAAGGGGCGGATGCCCGACGCGGAGGCGATCGTCGCGGAAGTCGAGCGGATGCTGTCGGCGCAGGACCTGGCCGGCGAAAATGTGCTGGTCACCGCAGGGCCAACGCAGGAGGCGATCGACCCGGTGCGATTCGTGTCGAATCGCTCGACCGGCAAGATGGGCTTTGCGATCGCGCGTGCGGCATGGCGCCGCGGCGCGGCGGTGAGAATCGTCGCGGGACCGTCGTCGCTCGCGACGCCGCGCGGAGTCGAAAGAGTCGAGTCGGTCAGCGCGGCCGAGATGCTCGATGCAACGGCGCGGAATTTTCCGTGGTGTTCGACGCTGGTGATGGCGGCGGCAGTAGCCGACTTTCGGCCCGCCGCTCCCGCACGCGGTAAAATCAAGAAAGATGCGCGCGGGATTCAGCTTGCGATGGAAGCGATCGCCGACGAGATGCCGCGGTTGGCCGCTAAGAAGGGCTCGCGCTTGCTGATCGGATTCGCCGCCGAGACCGACGACCTGGAGGCAAACGCGCGCGGGAAACTCAAACGCAAGGGTCTCGACGTGATCGTCGCCAACGACGTGACGCAGGAAGGCGCCGGCTTTGGCGTCGATACCAATATCGTGACGTTGATCGGTGCGGACGGGCGCTTGGA
>DASQHV010000635.1:0-3974 GCA_035631915.1 Candidatus Acidiferrales bacterium
TCCGCCGCTTCGGTCCCCATCGCGCTGGATGAGGCGCTCGAGCAGGGCCGCATCCGCGACAACAATCTCGTGATGCTCAATGCGTGCGGCGGCGGATTGACCTGGGGCGCGAACCTCGTGCGGTGGTAGTCGCGCACTGGCTTACGCCGCGTGACCGTCCGCCCGAAATGTTGAACAACATTCTTGCCCGCCGGGTGCTGATCGTGCTCGGCAAGGGCGGTGTGGGAAAGTCCGCGCTCAGCGCCGCGATCGCCCGGCTCGCAGCCGGCGACGGAACGAATGCCCTACTGATGGAGTGCGACACGCGCGCGCCGCTGGCCGCGGCGTTTGGCGTCGAGCCGTCGTTCGAGCCCAAGTCGATCGCGCCACATCTGTCGCTGATGACACTTGACGGACGCCACGCGCTCGAGGAGTACCTGCGAATCGTCGTGCCGGGACGGATGCTGCTGAAGGCGGTTTTCTCGAGCCGCCTCTACCAGTTCTTCGTGCAAGCCGCGCCTGGCCTGCGCGAGCTGATGATGCTCGGCAAGGTCTGCTACGAGGCTGGACGCCTGGCCGCCACGCCGCCTCATCGCGGAATCATCGTCGTGGACGCGCCCGCAAGCGGACAGGCGATAAGCCTGCTCAAGATGCCGGCGGCGGCGCGCGCGACCTTTGGCGACAGCATCGTCGGCAAGGAATCCGCCAACATCTCAAAGCTGCTCCGCGACCGCCGCCAATGCGCGCTCGTGCAGGTAACCACGGCCGACAGTCTTTCCGTAGCGGAGACCATCGAGACGCACGCCGAACTCAGCCGGCTGCATCTCGCGCCCGCCGCGATCTTGTTCAATCGATCGATACCGGCGGATTTCGGCGCGCAAGATATCGCGGCTTTGTCCCGCCGGCGTGGCGCGCGCGGCAAGCAGAAGCATTTCGATCATCTAGCCGAACTGGCGGCGTCCCGGCTGCATCGAGCAACGGAAACTCGCGCTGCGCTCGCCAGAATACGCGCGTCCGCCGACGAGCCGGTCGTCGAAGTCCCAGAGCATCACGGCCTCTACGGCGTCGAGCTGATGGATCGACTCGCGGCCGATCTCGCACGCGCGGACAGTGATGCGCCCCGCGCGGCGCATCGTTGAAGCACGCTCTCTCGCGGCGCCAATCGCAAGGCGTCTGGAATCCTGCGGCGTCGGCGATTACCCTTGCAGTACGTTGAGTTCGGGAGAATCTCGATGACCTCCAAAGCGGCGCCGGCTCCCGGCGCGGCAAAAGAATCGGGCCAGCCCAAAGCCCGCGAACCCTGGATCATCCGCACCTACGCCGGTTTCGGCGACGCGCGCCAGGCCAACCAGCGCTTTCTTGAAAATCTCAAGCAGGGACAAAAGGGACTCTCGATCGCGTTCGACCTGCCGACGCAAAACGGCTATGACCCCGACGCTCCCGTAGCGCGCGGCGAGGTCGGCGAGGCCGGCGTGTCCATCTCCCACTGGCGCGACATGGAGGAGCTCTTCGCCGGCATCCCGCTCGGCGGCATCAACACCTCCATGACCATCAACGCGACCGCGCCGTTCATTCTCGCGCTCTACCTCGTCGTCGCCGAAAAACACGGCGTGCCGTGGACCGAGCTTCGCGGCACGACGCAGAACGATCTGCTCAAGGAATTCGTCGCGCGCGGCACCTCGATCTTTCACCCCGAATTGTCGTTGCGTCTCTCGACCGACCTCATTCGCTATGCAGTCGAGCGAGTGCCCAACTGGAATCCGATCAACTGCTGCGGCTACCACTACATGGAGAGCGGCGCCGGCCCGGCCGAGGAAATCGGCTACACCTTCGGCAATGCGCTGCTGATTCTGGACGCGCTGCGGCCTCAGCTTACCGCCGCCGCGTTCGAGCAAACCGTCCGCCGCATTTCATTTTTCATCAACAGCGGGATCGAGCTGGTTCCGGAAATCTGCAAAATTCGCGCGTACTTCAAGCTCTGGGCTGATCTCTGCCGCACCGAATACGGCATCGACGGCGTCGCGTTCCGTGCGGGATGTCAGGTTAGATCGCTTACGCTTACCGAACACGAGCCCGAGGTGAATATCATCCGCATCGCTTACGAGGCGCTGCCGGTCGTGCTGTCTGCGAACGCGCGCGTCAATGCGCTGCAGCTGCCCGGTTTTCGCGAGGCGCTTGCGCTGCCCGACCAGGCCGAGCAAACGCTGAGCCTGCGCACGCAGCAAGTACTGATGCACGAAACGGGGCTCGCCGCGTTCGGCGACATTTTCGAAGGCAGCAAGGTGATCGAGAAATTGACCGCGGAGACCGCGGACGCCGCGCGCGCAATCGCGCTTCGCCTGCGCGAGGCGGGCTACGCGCGCGCGATTTCAATTGTCTCGACCGAGCTCACGCGCCAGCTCGCCGAGCGTCAGCGCAAGCTTGAGTCCGGCGAGATCGTTCAGGTCGGCGTCAACGCGTTTACCGGCGAGGTCGGGCTCACGACCGCGCCCACCGGCATCGCGAATCACTCCGCGCAGGCTGCCAAAGAAGCTGAACGCGTCGAGTCGATTCGCAAATGGCGCACGTCGCGTGACAACGCCGCCGTGTCCCGGGCGCGCGAGCTACTCGAACGCAGTGCGGCCGAGAATGCCGCCAGCGGCGGCGGCCTGATCGAGGCGACGATAGACCTCGCGCGCGCGGGCGGCACCGTTGGCGAGTGGACCGATTCGCTGGTGCGCGTCTCGCGCGGGCGCTACACGCCGCCCATTCTCGAAACCAACGCGGGCGTCGCAGTGCTCAAGGTACCCGTCTCGAAGCGGCGGATTCGCATCGCGCTGGGCAAGGCCGGCCTCGACGGACACATCAACGCCGTGAAACTCCTCGCGCACGCGTGCATGCAAGCCGGCATGGAAGTCGTCCTCGCCGGCTTTAAGCAGACGCCGCGCCAGATGGTCGAGACGGCGCTCGAGGAAGACGTCGACGTGCTGGCGATTTCCAGCCTGGCCGGCGCACACATGACGATCGCGCGCGAGACGCTCGCGTTGCTAAAGGAGCGCGGCGCCCGCGACGTGAAACTGGTGATTGGCGGAATCATTCCAGAGGCTGACCGCGCCGCGCTGCTCAAGCTCGGCGTCAAGGCCGTATTCACGCCGAAGGATTCCAACCTCGGCGAAATTGTCACGCGGATTATCGATCTGGCTGACGGCGGCAAAAGATGAAATCTCTCAAGATCGCATCAGTGCTGATGCTTGCGACCGCGTTCGCCCTCCGCGCGGCCACTCCGGCGCTCGCTGATGAGGCGCGCCCGTGGCTATGCCGCGACAAGCCGGTCTTTTCGTCGAGTCGTGCGATGAAGTTTGACGTCACCGCGCACCCGGGCCGGCAATGGAAAATTTTCTTCATGCAGTACTCGCCGGACGCCGCCCACGACGGATTCGACATCGTCAACGCGCGCGAACTGTCGTCGGGAGGCGATTCGATGACCGGGCGGCTCGAGGCTGGACGATATTTCGCGGTGGCGCTCTATCGCGGCGCCGCGGGTCATTGGATCTGCCCAGAGTATGCGCACGACGATCGCACGCCCCAATCCGGCGCGGTCAGCAACCTTTGCTACGGCGCCGAGGGGCCGCCGTGCTTGGTCAATCTGAACGTGATGCCCGATCAGAATCCGGCGGCGCCCGCCCCTTGATGCGCTATTGTGCAGATTGGGCGCCGAATCTTTCCGCGCCGCGAGCCTTGGCCTTGGCGGCTTCTTCTTCCCGATTCCTCGGCGGCGCGTTCGTCTCCAGCGACCGCAGGAGATGAGTCGCGGCATGGGCAACTTCATCGACCGCGTTCAGGAACGGACCTTCATCTGCCTTCGACGGTTTGTTGAAACCGCTGATTTTTCGCACGAACTGTAAGGACGCGGCCCGTATCTCTTCGTCGGTAACCGGCGGCTCAAAGTTGAACAGAATTTTGATATTCCTGCACATCGCTGTAACCCTTGCGCCCGGTAGTATTGCTCACCCTCT
>DASQHV010000636.1:0-3575 GCA_035631915.1 Candidatus Acidiferrales bacterium
GCGGTCAAGGTTCGAGCGCCGATTGGCAGAATCGCAATCGTCGCGAGACCCATCAGGGCCAGATTGCGCGCGGGCAGCCACCAACTGAGCGGCTGGCGCAGCGCCGGCCCGAAGCATCCGCAGTCGATATACAAACGCCCGCGCACCAGGTTGACGACGATCGCCGCGGTGAACAGCGCGAGCATCAGCGCTAGCTCGATCGAGGAAGCGAAACGAGTTCGTGAATCGAGAAGCCCGACGGCGCCCAAAATCTCGGCGAGCGGAATAGCGATCGTTGCCGCACCCGCCAACCGCTCGGGAACTATCCGATAGTTTTCGACCGCGGCGCGAAACTCGCCCAAATCAATCAACTTGAAAATCGCCGACGCGCCGAAAACCGCGGCCAGCGCGGCTGAAACGGTCCATGCGATTGCGGGATCGATCGTCGGCATTGCTACGGCCCGTAAAGCAGGTACGGCGTTCCCAATTGTTCGACAACGCCGAGGTACTTGCCGCTGCTCGCGTCGTATTCCTCCATCTGGCTCTTGACCAGCGAGAGCACGTAGAGCACCGGAGCGTCGCCGCTGCTGGCGAAGATCGAGTAGCCGGGGGTTTTGAGCTTGATGCGGCTCAGGCGGGTTTTCTTGGCCGAGTCGTAAACCCAGACTTCCGTGCCCCACTGCTTATGCGTCCACTCGCCGCCCTGATGCATCAGCACGAACAGCATCGCGCGCTTTTCATTGATCGCGATCGTCTGCCATCCACCGGGGCGCCACGACTTTTCGGAACTGTCTGCATAGATCGACCACTCCGGCGTCGGCGCCGCTTCCGCGCCCGACAGATCCAACACGTGAATCGCGCCGTGATAAGAATCGAAGTACGCGGTGCTTCCCGCGACCGCCGGCTGATCGAAAATCTGGTCCTGGTTGGGATCGAAAAACGGCTTGCTCTGTTTTCTGTCCTTCGCGGCTCCGGCGTCGTCAAGCTGGACGGTCAGAATCGATCCGTCGGCACACATCGAGGAGAACTGGCGGTTGCCGGGCGCGAGCGCCTGGACGCATCCGGGCGTGTCGATCTCGCCGGCGAACTTGCGTGCCTTCAGATCGACGACGCTCACCGACGTCGCGGGCGTCATGTTCGCGACCAGCATGAAGCGGCCGTCCGGTGTGATCGCGGCGGTGTCGCGCTTCGGCACGATCAGGATCCGCTTTGCGGGAATTTCGACCTCGGCCTGGAAGTTCAGCGACTTGGCGTCGAATATCGACACCACGTCGGTGCGCGTGCCGCGCCATCCGCGCGAGTAGTAGGTGTCGACCATGTAGAACTCGCGATGGTCGGGGGAAATCTCGAAGTTGCTCAGGTAGCCGCCACTCAACTGGCCGAGTACCTTGCGCGTGGCGCCGTCGATAATGTCGAGCTTGGCGATACTGCTGCTGGGAAAGCCGGCGTCGAGCACGAACACCCAGCTCGAGGCGGCCTCGGGCAGCGACTTAGAGGTCATCTCGTCCGGCGGGAGTTGCGCGCGGGCGCGCGGCGGACTCCACAGCGCAGCCGCCGCGAGAGCTGAAACGATCAGAACGAGCGGTAAGCAGGGGCGGATTTTCATCTTGTCGGGCTCGAATGCAGGCGCGAACGGCCGTTCAGCCTAGCCTGCATAATATGTTCGCCCACGAACGGTCAAGGAAGGCGCCGACGCCACGCTAGTTCACGACGCTCGAGAAGTCGGCATGCCAGGTGACGCGGGTCCACGGACGGCGGTTCCATTCGCCGTACATATCGCCCTGCACGTGCATCACGCCGCCGTCGATCGCGCAATTCATGTGCGTCAGCTCGTCGACCGATCCGGTCTGGCTGAACAGGCCGAACAAACCGTGAGAGTCTTCGTCGAAATGCAGATACGCGCGCATCGTGGCCTGCGTGCGCCCGTCGGTCGAGAGCACCTCGAGGCGCGAGCGTGCGTTGCGAACCGCGCGGCCGTTCGCGATGAGCCCGGTTTCGCTGATCGTCGGCTTGAACGGGCCGCGGCCGCTCTGCACGTAACAGATGCGGTAAGTCTTGGGGATCCATCCGCCGATCATCGGTGGCGCGAGTTGCACCTGTGAATCGATGTACCTGACCACGCCCTGCCAGCATCCGCGAAACACTTCCGGCAGAGGGATTTCGAGCGTTTGAGCGCCCGGCAGCGGCGGAATCACGTTCGCGCTCGGCGCCGGAATCGGGCGAATCTGCTGCGGCGCAGGACGCGGAATTTCGAGTTCATTGGAACCGTCTTGAGAACCTTGCGCGCGATTGGTCGTCATCGGTACACCGGCCCCGCTGGCTCCACGAGCCGAATTTGCCGACAGCAGCAGCGCACCGAGCGCCATCAGCGCGGCAAACTCGTGAGTGCGGCAGCTGTTGTGCATCGGGCGCGGCCTTCACGCAGTCGCGAGCGAAGTCGAAGCGTCGGTATGCGCGCTGTCTCCGTGGGGCAACGCCGAACGTCGAATGACGATGCCCAACAGCAACAGCAATACCACCGGCGTCAGCGGAATCCCGGCGCGGCCCGCGAACGTTCGCGCCACCGCCGGCAGAATCCACGCCAGTACAAGCAGTGATTTTTCAAACGGCAAGAATCCGAGTCGGCGTCCTTGCACGCCCAGCCATGCGATCGGCAGTGCGAGGATCACCAGGTCGTAGTCGACTAGGTACGGCGAAAACAGCAGGGTGCCGAGTGCGAGTGCGGCCGCATGCAGTTCCGGCTTCGCGGTGCGCCGCCATACGTAAACCGCACCGACGACGGCCGCAGCGCTCGCACAAGCTTGCAGCGCGTAAGCCGTCGTGACGTCTAATCCCCACAGGCGCGCGAACGCGAAAAGACTTTGCATATTTCGGAAGCCGATGCCGCCGTGCTCCAGCACGACGCGCCGGCTGAAGTCCAGGCTGCCGAAAAACGCGCGCCAGGTATCCGCACCGAATGCCGCAAACGACGCAGCCGCCAGCAGGCCAACCGTGCCTGCGGCCGCTACCAGCGCGCGCCAGCGCCCGGTGACGAGCAGAAACAACGGCGCCAGCGTCGCGAATTGCGGCTTGTAGCTCATCAACCCGAACAGCGCGCCGGCGAGAACCGGAGCTCGCTCGACGGAGAGCAACGCGCCTGCGAGCAGCGCAGTCGTGAGAAATCCATTCTGCCCGTTGGTCAGATTTACCAACACGCCGGGAAAAGCGAGCGCCAGCCATAGCGCCGGCCATTCGGGAACGATTTTCCAAACCGTCGCAAGATACGCGGAGAGCGTCGCTATCGACCACGCGATGAGCGACCAGGCATAGGGAAGGAACGCAAGCGGAAATACGATCAGCAGATAAATCGGCGGGTAGTAGAAGCCGGCGTATCCGACGCCAGGGTTTCCGACCGCCGCCCGTTCCGCGGCCCACATCCGCATGATGTCGTAGGCGGCTGCGGGCGCACGATCCTGCGCGAGCCGCGATGCGGACCACGGGGTCATGAAATCGGCGCCGAGCGGATGCCCGGCCGGATCGATCAAGCCTCTGCTGTACAGTATCCAGACCAGACCTGCGGCTGCGTAGACGGCGAGGAACAGGCGTGGGTACAGGAG
>DASQHV010000637.1:0-4216 GCA_035631915.1 Candidatus Acidiferrales bacterium
CGGCGGCCGCCGCGCCCATCGCGATCGCAAGAAAGCGGATGCCGGAGCGCCAGCGACTCGTGCGATGCGCCAGCCATCCTTCGAAGTATCCAACGCCGAACAGTGTAAATGCGGTGGCGGCGAGCGCGCCGCCCAGGTCAAGCCGCGGCGCAGGGATCAACATATATGGAAGCAGCGGCACCAGCGCGCCGACCAGAAATGCGAGTCCCATGACGAGGCCGTCGAGCGCGGCGTTGCCGAGCAGCGCGCCACCCAGCCCGAACATCTTTGCTTCGGCGGTCGAGGTTAGCGCGGCGGGCGACGTGCTGAGCAGCTTGACGATGCGATAGCCGGCCTCGCGCGTCAGGCCTTCCTTCGTCAGCGCGTCGAGCAGCCCTTCCTGAATCGTGTACGGTTTTTGCGCGGCGTCGGCGCGCACCAGGTCGAGCTCCGCGCGCAATACCTCGGTTTCGGCGCGTGTGCCGAGATAGGCTCCTGCAGCCATCGAGAGTGCACCCGCCGCGGTGGACGCGAGCGCCGCCAGCGCAACCTGCGAATGCTGCGACACCGCGCCGCTCAGCCCGCACAGCACGCCCGCGGTCGTCAGCACGCCGTCCTGAACGCCGAAGACGATTTCGCGAACGCTCGAGAGCCGCTCGAAGAGCTGCTTTTTCTCGGCGGGATCGTTTGCGGCCAAGCGCGACCTAGAACTTCCGATCGGACGGGCCGAGCTTTACGCCCGGCGTCCAATCCGCGGGGCAGAGCTGGCCGGTTCTGAGCGCGCGGACGATTCGGAGAGTCTCGCTGACGCTGCGGCCGACGTTGAGCGGGCACGACGACGAAAACATCACCGCCCGCTTGCGATCGAGGATGAAGGTGGCGCGCAGCGCGACGCCCTCTGACTCGTCGAGCACGCCGTAGCTGCGTGCGAGCGCTCCGCCTTCGTCGGCGAGCAGCGGGTACGCGATACCGCCGAGTTCGTTCGACCATTGGAGATGGCTTTCGGCGCTGTCGACGCTGACGCCGACAATCGCGGTCTTCTCGGCGGTGAAATCGGCAAGCGCGTGGTTGAAGCCGGTGACCTCGGTCGGGCAGATGAACGAAAAATCGCGCGGATAGAAAAAAATCAGCAATAGTTCCGAATCAATCTTCGCCGAGTTTGAGCGCGACATGCGCCCGCCCGTGGCGCAGGGAAGATCGAACGGCGGTGCGATGTCGCCCGGCTTCAGCATCTTGAGCTCAGCTCCACCTCACAGTTGGGCCAGCTAGAATTACTCAATCTCGAAGACGAGAGAAACATTTGCGGGCACGGTGACCTCGCCCGGTTCAACCGGCGTCGCCGTCCTGGCAAACGACGCTGCCATCGCCACCCCTTGCATCGGCACCGGCCGCACTTCCGAGACGGTGGTTGCCTTGATGATCTTGCCGAGCTTGACGCCGAGCGCCGCCGCGAGCGCGTCGGCTTGGGCGCGCGCTTTGCGCGTCGCGATCGTGATCGCTTCGCCGCGCGCCTTCGCATCGTCCTTGACGGTGAAGTTCACGAAGTTCACGCGATTGGCGCCCGCGGCGATCGCAGAATCGATCAGCGGCCCCACCAGATCTAGCGCGCCGGTATCGACCGTCACCGAGTTCTGTGCCGCGAAGCCGACGATGGTCGGTTTCTCGCGGTTGGGGCGCTGATCGTATTCGGGGTTGAGCGAGTAACCGTTGGTCGAGACCTTGCCCTTGTCGCCCAGCTTGCTTTTGAGCGCGGCGATCACTTTGTCGGCCAGCGCCGCATTACGCGCCGCGGCTTCTTCGGCGGTGGCGCCGTGAGTCTCGATCGCGACGTTCATGTCCGCGGTGTCCGGAGTGGTGCGCGCCTCGCCACTGCCGTCGACTTCGATCGTGCGTACTGCCGGCGCGCTGTCGGCGCGCGCGCTCGACGCCGGCACTGACAGAGCGATCGCGAGCAACGCGAATGAGAGTGCGCGAGTCGGCTTCATAGAGGTTCACCTCCGGCAGGTCGCGGAATACATTGATTCGGGCGGATTTTATCCGGAGACTGTACCAATTGACGATAACCACAATCGTCATACAGGACGAATGGCGGAAAAACAAAAGCAGAACGAAAAGAAGGTACCGCCACGCAGCGAGGACTTTGCCGCGTGGTACAACGACATCTGCCTGCGCGCCGAGCTGGCGGACTACTCGCCGGTGCGCGGATGCATCGTGTTCCGTCCCGACGGCTTCGCGATTTGGGAGGAACTGCGCGACGAGCTCGATCGGCGCATCAAGCAGACCGGCGCACGCAACGCGTACTTTCCGCTCTTCATCCCGCAGAGTTTTCTGCAAAAGGAATCGCAGCACGTCGAGGGCTTCGCGCCGGAGGTGGCGGTCGTCACGCACGGCGGCGGCAAGGAGCTTGAAGAACCGCTGATCGTGCGGCCGACTTCCGAGACGATCATCCATCACATGATGACGCAGTGGATCCAGTCGCATCGCGATTTGCCGATGATGCTGAATCAATGGGCCAACGTCGTCCGCTGGGAGATGCGCACGCGGATGTTCCTGCGCACCGCGGAATTTCTGTGGCAGGAGGGGCACACCGCGCACGCGACGCGCGAGGAAGCGGAGCGCGAGACGCTGACGATGCTCGAGGTGTACCGCAAGTTCGTCGAGGAGTACCTGGCGATACCGGTGGTGGTCGGGCGCAAGAGCGCGGCCGAGCGATTTCCCGGCGCCGTCGAGACCTACGCGATCGAGGGCTTGATGGGCGACGGGCGCGCGTTGCAATGCGGCACCTCGCACTTCCTCGGGCAAAATTTCTCGAAGGCGTTCGAGACGCGCTACCTCGACGATCAGAATCAGCTGCAATACGTGTGGCAGACGAGTTGGGGCGTGTCGACGCGCCTGCTCGGTGCGATCGTGATGGCGCATGGCGACGACCAGGGCTTGCGCCTGCCGCCGCCGGTGGCGTCAACTCAGACTGTCGTCGTGCCGATATTCCGCAAGCCGGAGGAGGCCGCAGTCGTGCTGCCGGCGGCGCGCGCGGCATTCGACGCGCTCACGCACGCGGGCATCCGCACACGGCTCGACGATCGCGAAGGGCTGACCCCGGGCTTCAAGTTCAACGACTGGGAGATGCGCGGCGTGCCGGTGCGAATCGAGATTGGTCCGCGCGACGTCGCGTCGGGCGAGGCGGTATTGGCGCGGCGCGACAAGTCGGGTGTGGAAGCGAAGAGCAAGAAACCGCTCGCGTCGATTGCGGATTCGGTCAAAGCGATGCTCGCCGAAATTCAGCAGAGTCTATTCGCGCAGGCGAAGGCCGCGATGGTCGCGAATACCAGGCAGTTCGACGACTACGCGTCGTTCAAGAAACACATGGAAGGGAGCGGTGGCGGCGGATTCGCAGACGTGTACTGGTGCGGCAACCCGGTGTGCGAAACGCGCATCCGCGAGGAAACCAAGGCGACCTGCCGCGTGATTCCGCTCGAGCAGTCGGGCACGGCCGGCAAGTGCCTGGTATGCGGAGAGTCGGCGTCGGAGCGCGCGTACTTCGCCAAGGCGTATTGAGCGGACGCGCCGCGATCAGAACTTGTACGAAATTTTCATTGCGGTGCGGACTTCCGCCATCGTCTCGATCGCAACGGCGCGACCCTTGCGCGTGCCTTCGACGAGTATTTCGCGCACCTGATCCGGCTTCGACGCGAACGCGTTGCGCCGCTCGCGAATCGGCTCCAGGAACGCGTTCAACGCTTTGAACAATTTTTCCTTGACCTCGACGTCGCCGACCGTGCCTTTGCGATAGCGCTCCTTCAGCTCGTCGACTTCCGCGCGGTCGCGGTTGAACACGTCGTGATAAGTGAACACCGGATTGCCCTCGACGTGGCCAGGATCGGTCGGATGCACCCGCGTCGGATCGGTGTACATCGACATCACGCGCTTCCGCACCGCGTCCGCGGAATCGCCCAGGTAGATGCAGTTGCCGATCGACTTCGACATCTTTGCGCCGCCGTCGGTGCCGGGCAGTCGCGCGACTTCGCCGACCAGCGTCTTGGGCTCAACCAGCACGCGGTCGTACATGCGATTGAAACGCCGCACGATCTCCCGCGCTTGCTCGATCATCGGCAGTTGATCCTCGCCGACCGGAACCAGGTGCGCCTTGAAGATCGTGATGTCCGACGCTTGCGAGATCGGGTAGGTGTAAAATCCGACCGGCAGGCCCTTGGTGAAATTCTTCTGCTTGATTTCATCC
>DASQHV010000638.1:0-8336 GCA_035631915.1 Candidatus Acidiferrales bacterium
GCGCGGTCAACGCTTCCGACAGCGTCGGCACCGTGCGAATCAGGTTCTTGGCGACGCCACTTTCATTCAGCTCAACCTCAATCAACCGTGCGTCGAGCGGATTGTCCTCTATCAGCAGCACTTTGATTGATTTTTCGGTCATCTGCCAATTTGCCGGACGCGACTGCGCACTGCGTCACGCTCGTTCATGTCGCGCGACAAGCTTCCCCCCTCGCGCCGATCACCGATTCAAGTTGCATGCCGCCGACGAGCGACCATCGCAATCGAACCTACCTTTGCCGAACGCTCGATTAGCTTGTCATCGCGTGGCAAACCTGACTGTCGATGGCGGTCGACTGCTGAATGCTCGGAGTATGCACGCCTGTGCCGCCATCCAAATCTCACGGCCTGACCGAATTTTGGCGGTGCGCGCCGGCCCTCCGGTCCCGCGTCCGCCCTATGGCGCAGCGCCGCGAACCTGCTGTATACGAAGATCGAATTCGGCACCGATTCCGCGACTCGAAAAACGTCGACCGGTCGCGACCGTGGCTTGCAGGAGACGCGATCGAATGCCCGACTCACACCCAAATCCACCCCGGATAGCTGCGAGCGTTCTGGTCGCGCTGCTCTTTGCGTTCGCGGTGGCGCCATGCCTCGCGCAGACCGACGCGCCACGCGCCTCTTCGGCGGCTGCCGCATCAGCCGCCCAGGGGATCCGCGACGCCACGATGCGCTTCTACATCGCGCTCAACAGCGTGCTCCGCGGCGACCTCGGACCGATGGAAACCGTATGGTCACGGGGCGCCGAAGTCTCCAACCTGAGCCCGGCCGGCGACCGCGCGCGGGGATGGAACGCCGTCTTCGCCTACTATAAGAACCTGAGCCGGCAGAGCGTTGGCGGCCGAATCGCGCCGACTGACATCACGGTGGTCGCCGGCATCAACCTCGGCTACTCGGTCTGCATCGAGGAGGGCGAGACTCGCTCGCCGGAAGGACCGATGGTGAAATACAGCCAGCGCGTGACCAACATCTTCCGGCTCGAAGACGGCAAGTGGAAGCTGATCCATCATCACGCCGACGCCAACTCCGGCGGCGTACAGAGTATTCAGCGGTAGTCAGTCGTCTATAGCTAGTTGCACGATCGCAATAGTCAGTCGCTGCTCAGGCGTCGGCGCTCTCCAGCAGTTCGGGCGCGTCGTTGTTGGCGTTGTTCAGCTTCGGCGACACCGGCGTCGTGATCAGCAGGTCGGCGGGTGCGGGAACCAGCAGCCGCTTCAGCGCGATCGCATTGGGCGCGCGCGGATCCATCCAGTCGTCGGCGTCGCGATCGGCAATTATGACCGGCATCCGGTCGTGATACGGCGCCATCACCGGATTGGCGGCCGTCGTCAGGATCGTAAACGTCTTCTCCCACTCACCGGGCAACTTCTGCCACGCCTCGTACAAGCCGGCGAACAGCAGCAGGCCGCCGTCCTCGCGATGGAACCAAATCGGACGCCGCGCGGTCTTCGGACCGATCCACTCGAAAAATCCGTCGGCGGGCACCACGCAGCGCCGCTTTTCGAACGCCTCGCGAAAGGCCGCGCGCGTTTCGACCGACTCCGAACGCGCGTTGATAAACCTGGCGGCCATGCTCGCGTCCTTGGCCCAGCTGTTGACCAAGCCCCATCGCGCCGGCACCACCTGCCGATTCTCGAACTTGATCCGCATCACGAAATGCATTTGCGTCGGCGCGACGTTGTAACGCGGCTTGTAATCCGCGAACGAGTCCGCATCGACGCCCAGCTCGGCCGCCAGCGAGTTGCCGTCGCGGCGCGTGATTGTGAATCGTCCGCACATCTATCGCCTCACCAGTATTGTCACTCGCTACCTGAACTGGGATTCTGACCTATATTGCGCCGCGGCGTCGCCCGCTGCCAGTCGCGCAGGCGGGCGCGGGGGCGGCGTCAAAATCACGCGCTCAACTTGGTGAAACTACAATGGCCGATGAAATCGTGCTCTACGAAACGCGCTACCCTGCCGCGCTGATTACCCTGAACAACCCGGCTCATCGCAATGCGCTCAGCGCGCCGATGATCGACGCGCTGATGAGCGCGATCGATCGCGCCGAGCAGGATCCTCGCGTCCGCGCGCTGATCTTCACCGGCGCAGCGCCCGCGTTCTCCGCCGGCATGGACCTCGCCGAGTTGCGCGCGATCATCGATTCGTTGCGCGTCGACGAGGCCGGCGCGGTCTGGGACGGCGCGCTCCGCGGCGAGGAACTTATCGAGCGCGTCTATCGGCTCGGGAAGCCAACGATCGCCGCGGTCAACGGCGTCGCGGTCGGCAACGGCGCGGGCTTCCTCAGCGCGTGCGACATGGCAGTGGCCAGCGCCGACGCTCGCATCGGCTACACCGAGATGAAACACGGCATCCAGGCCGGGATGGTCATCCTGCATCTGATGCGGCTGGTCGGCGAACGCGTCGCGCGCTACCTGCTTCTTACCGGAGAACTCGTGACTGCTGAAAAAGCGCGCGGGCTGGGACTGATTAACGAAGTCGTGCCGGCCGACCAGGTCGTTGCGACGGCGATTCAGTGGGCCGGCATGATCGCCTCCAACGCGCCCAAGGCCGAGGCGATTACCAAATCGCTGATGTGCCGGTTTTCGGGACAGGCGATTGCTATGAGCATGACTGAGTACACGGCGGCGCCGCACATCACCGACGAATGCCGCGCGGGACTCGCCGCATTCTTCGACAAGAAGCCGGTGCCCTGGTCCGTCCAGTAGCCGTACTGGCGCAACTGGATCGCACTAAATCTTCACGGAGGCCGATCCGATGGATAACGCGAAGCTTCAGTATCTGCTCGACCGCGCCGAGATCAGCGACGTCCAGCTGCGCTACGCAACCGGACTCGACTCGCGCGACTGGAAGTTGTTCCGTAGCTGCTTCGCCGACGAGATCGAGACCGACTTCACGTCGGTATTCGGCGGCACGCCGCGCAAGGTAAGCGGCGACAAATGGACCGACGCGGCGCGCCGCACGCTCACGGGCCTGGCGGCGACTCAGCACATGATCACCAATCACGTGATCACGATCGACGGCGACAGCGCGACCTGCATCGCATACGTGCGGGCGCATCACTATCTGCCCAATGAGAGCGGCGACAACACGCAGACGATGGTCGGGCACTACACCAATCATTTCATCCGCACCAGGGATGGCTGGAAGATCAAGAAGTGCAAGTTGTCGATTAGCTGGAACTCCGGCAACTGGCATATCTTCACGCTGGCGAATCAGCGGATGAAAGCGGCCGAACAGAAAAGCTAAAGGAGACAACGCGATGGCGAACGAAGCGGCAAAAAATGGAATGGATGTGCGGACTCGTCTGTGGGGCGCAGAGCGCGCCAAGGCCGGCGACGACTACATGCGCGAGTTCGACGAAGGCTTCGCCACCCTTCTGAATGAGCAACTCTTCGGCACAATCTGGGCGCGCCCGGGACTGCCGATCAAAACGCGGTCGATGATCACGATGGCAGCATTGATGGCGCTCGGCCGCGGACCCGAGTTGCGCCTCCACATGCGGGGCGCACTGAATCTCGGCATCACGCAGCAGGAGCTCAAGGAACTGATCGTTCACCTGTCGCAGTACAGCGGCGTGCCTACGGCGGTCGAGGCGGTCCGCGCATTCCGCGAGGTGACCGACCCGGAGAAAAAATAGTTTCGAGCGGTCTTCGCGCCGCGCGTCTTGCACGTATCCAGGTCAGCGGTTGTCATCTGGTCCGGGTAGATTTACGGGACAAGCCGGCCCGGAGGTTTCGTTGCGCGTATGGAGAAGAGTCTCGGATATCCCGCATCTGCGGTCCGATGGACCGTCAATGCCGAGCGTATCGACTACGCGGAGAGCGTCTTTCACGCAATTCTCGCGACCAATGGATTCAGCGTCCTGGCCGAACAGGAGTTGGCGGATGCGCGCGAGGACATGAGTCCGGAGTCCGTGCCGGGGCGACGCATCCTGTGGACTGAGCATGAGTACTCGCGCAGTCTGGTCGCGAGATGGACCGATGGCGACGCGTATGTCCTGATCAACCAGAGCCCCGGGTTCTCAAATATTTGGGTGGCGAGCAACGAGTTGGCGGCGGCGCGCAAGATCATCGATCAGATAGATAGGTCGTTGCCGCGCAAGGCGCCGGACTGCGATACCGTCCTGCCGGTTACGTTCTGGCACCTCGGCAACGAAGGCGCCGAGACGACCGTGCGTCAGGTCGAGCTGGCCAAATGGATCGATATCGCGCCGAACTATGCGGGCGATACCCGGCGTCGACTGGCGGCGCTGATGACGGGATTCAAGCCGGTCAAGAGCGACGGCCGGCTGCTCCTGTGGCATGGCGAGCCCGGCACCGGAAAGACGTTCGCGATCCGCGCGCTGGCGTGGGCTTGGAAGGAATGGTGCCGGTTCGAGTACGTGATCGATCCGGAGCAACTCTTCGATCGCGGCAGCTATCTCACGGAAGTTTTGCTGAGCTGCAGAACCGATCCCTCAGTCCGGGGCGATCGCGAGAAGTGGCGTTTGCTCATCCTCGAAGACAGCGGCGAGATGATCGGGGCGGACGCGAAGTCCCAGGTCGGACAGGGCCTCTCTCGGTTGCTGAACGTGTCCGACGGAATCCTCGGTCAGGGCACGAGGCTGATGATCCTGGTCACGACCAACGAGGATCTGGGCAAGTTGAATCGTGCAATCCGGCGACCCGGCAGGTGCTTGTCCGAGATCGAGTTTCGACGATTCGACCTGGAAGAGGCGAGCGTCTGGCTGCGGAACGCCGGCTGCGATTCTCCGCCCGCTGGACCGCGCACGCTTTCGGAACTGTACGCGATCCGAAAGGGTCGGGGCCTCGCCGCAGTGCCCAGGAAAATCGGCTTCGGTGCGCCGCAATCTCGCCCGGACGAAAGCAAGCTCGCAGGACTTTCCGCGAACGGTGACGTTACTGAGCCGACCTGACGGCGATTCGGCTCAGGGCGGGAGCGTTTGCAGCGTCACTCCAGTTGGAAGCTTGGCCGCCGCAGTATCGAGCCGGTCGTTGACCAGCGGCAATTCGATCGATTGCGTGTCGCCGATCTTCCACGTGAACACCGGCTTCGTGGGCTTGGCCGGGTCGATCACCGTGTGATTCTCCAGCTTGCCCGACGCGGCCTTCCACCCAAGCTCGAACGACCATTCCATCGCATCCTCTCGCGCCTTGTCCGACTTCAAGCTGACGAGCATCCGCTGCCGGACCTCATCCTCGCCGTCGACCGTGATCATCGCGACTGCGTGCGGATCCTTGCCTAGCACCGCCTCGTCCTCGGGCGTCATCGTCAGGTACACGGCGATTAGCCGCCCGCGCGCCGGCTTGCCCAGCACAGTGTATGTCGTCAGCGGAACGGCGCCCGATCGCACGTACAACGTCTTGAGCGAGCTCAGGCTGAGCTCGGTCTCGGCGCTGTTCTCGGCGCAGCATCCGTTGGTGATCACCGTCACGCCCGAGTTGAGCTTGATCTCGTCGCCGGCGAGCTCGCGCGTCGCCGCGATCGCGCCGAACTGCGGGCCTGGCTCGATCTCGCGAATCGTGAGCTTGACCCGTCCCGTCTCGTCGCCCTTGGCGCCCAGGTCGTCCGTCACCTGCAGCCGCTGAAACAGCTCGCCCTCGACCAGCACGGTTTTGGTCTGGCCCTTCTCGACGTACTGCGCCAGCTGAAACGTGTGCGAGGTCGCCTTGAGAAAAACATTCTTGCCCTCTTTTTCGAGAGTGGCGCCAGCGTTTCCGGTAATAGCCGCCGAGCCCGCGTGCGCAACCGAGGCGAATGTCAGGAGCAGCAGCGCGGCGATAGCGAGAATTCTGTGCGGCATTTGGATGCTGATAATGCACCAGACCCGGATGTTTTGCACTCTGATGAAGCGGGGCGCGCGCGGCGTTGTTTGCTCCGCCACCGTCGTTTGGTATCTGACAAATACCCACGATGGAGGAATTCTATGGCTGACAGCGGTCGTCTCAGGAATCTGCGCGTCGCTTTGATATTGGTGGGGGCGATCTTCGTGATCGGAATCTACCCGCTGATGATCATCTGGCCCTCCGGCTGGACGTGGCACACTGGTCACTCGGACTACCCGATGATGATTGTAGGAGTCTACGCGACCCTCGGCGTCTTTCTGCTGATGGCCGCGCGCGACCCGCTCGAGAATCTGAGCCTCATCTGGTTCACCGTCTGGTCGAGCGTCGTACATGCCGCGATCATGACGGTTCAATCATTTGAGGCGCCTGAAAATCATGGGCATCTAGTTGGTGACGTCCCGGCGCTACTGTTCGTTGCTGTATTATTGGCGTTGCTGACTCCGCGCGGAGAGCGGGTCCGGACCTCGTGACGCTATCGATTCCGTCTTGACCCCGGCAGTTTCGCGGGTTGAACTTCAAGACTCGTCGGACGTGAAGGATGCCCATCCGAGCCGGAATCCATCATCTGGATCTGAGCGTCTCTGACCTCGAACGCTCCGCGCGCTTCTACGACCGCGTGCTGACCCGGATTGGATATCGACGTATCGATCTGTCCACGACCGGTTCCACCGAATATGACTGGGCCCCTATAGACGGAGATGATCGATTCTCGATCGGGCTGTACGTCGCCATTGATCGGAACGGCGTTTACGATCGGCATGCCCCCGGAATTCATCACCTCGCGCTGCGCGCGAAGAGCCGCGCAGAGGTGGACGATCTCTATCGCGAACTGCTTGCCATGAATGCTGAAATTCTGGACGTGCCGGCCGAGTATCCGAAATACGAGCCCGGGTACTACGCGGTGTTCTTTCGCGACCCGGACGGAATCAAACTCGAATACGTATTTACCCCGGTCGCCAATCAACCAAAGCCGGCTGCGTAGTTTTCGAACTAGTAGGGAGTCTATGGAGCGGGTGATCGGTTTCGAACCGACGACCAGACTGAGGGCACAAAAGTACGCACCGTGGCGCCACCTCGCGCGCGCGTAAGGGCGTACAAGGAACGGTCAGTCCTTCGCGGGCTCAGCAGAGGCCACGCGAAACGTCCATTGATACTGCTTGCCGTTCGCGACAATCGTCACCTCGTAACTTTGGCCCGAGTGAAGGCGCGCACGCGGGATCAGCACCGCCGCTCCGTTGTTGTGCATCAGGAGGCGGCCCGTGGCGGTCTGGGTCTCGTCAGCGCCTCGATAGTTCGACGCGTCGAATTCGCAGACTTCCAACGGCTGGTCGTTGCTCATCAGCTTCGTCGACTGAATTTGCATCTTGGTCGGGACTCCCAGCTGGATCGTGATCGGGAAGCCGGTCGGCGTCCGATAGCCCGGACACGACGCCAGCGGGTCGGGCCACTCGCCTGAGCTGAAGGCGGCAAGCGGGAAGTTCGAATTGGCGGGGGGAAACTCCACGACGCGCTGCGCGGCCGCATCGGCCTGTGCCTGATCGTCGGGAGGCGTTTCGTGGATGAACGATCCGTGCGACGGCGACGGCGCGCCCGGATCTTCGTACGCGGACGGCATACGCAACTGCATCGCCATGGCGGATTCGCCATCTTCGCTGTAGCTGCCGAAGCCCGCTTGCTTCAACGCCGGATTCAGGATCGGAAAGCGATGAAAGGGGCCGGAGATCCAGAGGTCGATCGCCTGCTTCTCGGTCAGATCGACGGTGCTGGCCGGGATCACATCGCTGGTGCGCGCCGCGATGTACCCTTCCGGCGTGTACCACTTGTTCTGCTTGTCCTCTCGATGCGCATCCAGCCCGAGATCGGAGCTGCCGGCGTAGTTCTTGACCAGGTAGCGCGCGTGTTTGAGGTCTCCGTCCGACATTTTCGCGTCGGCTGAGACGGGATCGAGTCCGGCCATCGCGCGGAAGTAGTTGATCCGACCCAGCCACGAATCCGCGGACTGCGAGCTCTGTGAAGGTTCGCCGGTTGCAGGAGGAGTGGCAGCGGTAACGTCGGTCGGCGGCTTGCCCCTCAGCACTTCGCGCGCGTGCTCAGGCAGAAGATTCGACGCGCTCTGCGAGCTGCAGGAGGCAATCGCCGCGAGCGCAACAATCGCGCCGATCTTCAGCGAAGATCGCAGAGCGATCGATTTCGGGGTAGTTGGCAGCATTCCCGAATCGCCAGATGGAGAATTCATGGAGCGGGTGATCGGTTTCGAACCGACGACCTCGTGCTTGGCAAGCACGCGCTCTACCAACTGAGCTACACCCGCTCGCCGATCAGATAGAACGAACTAACTTGATTAACCGGCACAAGGCTGCGTGTCAATTCATCGTGCAGGTCAACGCGAAGCAGGTACAACCACGGATGATCGCGCGCCGCGTCTTCGCGGCACCCTTCCTGAAGGGC
>DASQHV010000639.1:0-4704 GCA_035631915.1 Candidatus Acidiferrales bacterium
TAAGATATCGCGCATGACTTTCACCAATCCGGTGGATTCCGAAATTCGCGCGATTCTGTCGCGGCCGACGACGGTCGCGGTCGTGGGATGCTCCGACAATCCGGCGCGCGACTCGCTCCGAATCGCCAAGCTGCTGCGCCATCGCGGCTTCCGCGTGATTCCCGTGAATCCGCAGCTCGCGCACGGCGCGCTGATGGGCGACCTGGGCGAGCGATGCTATCCCAGCGTCGCCTCGATTCCGGAGCCTGTCGAAATCGTCGACGTGTTCCGCCGCTCGGAGTTCGTGCCCGAGGTCGTGGACGACGCAATCGAGAAAGGCGCACGCGTGCTCTGGTGTCAGCTCGGCGTAGTCCACGACGAAGCGGCGCGTCGCGCGCAGCAGGCCGGGATGACGGTCATCATGGATCGATGCCCCGCGATCGAATACGCCCGCCTGTTCTGATGAAGCCGAGGAAATGGAAGACGCTGCGCACCGACGTGGTGCATCGCACGCCGATCTTCGACCTCCATCGCCGCCGCTCGGTTCACACGCGGCGCGGCGAGCACGACTTCTTCATCCTCGACGCGCCCAACTGGGTGAATATCATTCCGCTCACGCGCCACGGCGACATCGTGATGATCAACCAGTGGCGTCACGGTATCGGCGAGTTCACGCTCGAGATTCCAGGCGGCATGGTTGACGCCGACGACACCTCCCCGATGCACGCGGCGCGGCGCGAGATGATCGAGGAGTCCGGCTACGATTCCGATACGATCGTCGAACTCGGCAAGGTGCATCCGAACCCGGCGATCCAGGGCAACATCTGCTTTTCGTTTCTGGCCGAGAATGTGCGCGAAGTCGATCAGCCCGTGCTGCTCGGCAACGAGGAGACCGAGGTGGTGCTGGTGCCGATGAGCGAGATTCGCGGGCTGATCGCGTCGGGCGCGATCATGCATGCGCTTACGATCGCCGCGTTCTCGTTTCTGCACGTGTACAATCCGCCGCGGCCGGCGCGGCGCCCGCCCCAGCGCCGCCGCCCGAAATAGCCGCGCCGCTTACTGAATGGCCGACGGTGATGGCGAGGGAGCTTTCGCCCACAGCGTGAAATGTTCGGTCGCCATGACGCGGCGGAAGCCGTTGGCGGCGAGGAAGTCGTCGGGAATCAGCACCAGCGGCAGCAACTGGATCGGCGAGTCATTGATCACCGCGGCGACCTTGCCCGACGCGATTGCGTCGCGCATCTCGGCGGTCCAGGCGCCGCGCGTTTCCGCGATCAGCTGAAAAAAATCGGCGTTCCCCAGATGCCGGCGCGCGGCGGCGAAGCCGTCGCGATCGTATTCAGTCTTCGCCAACCGATAGACGCCGTAGGTCTCGGGATAGCGGACGAGTTCGCGGCGCGCCGCCTCGAAGCATATGAATGAGGGCGCGACTACGTCGTCGCCGGGTTTGCTCGAATCGCGGAGGCCCGCGGCCAGCTGCGCGATCTCGGCGCGCGGCACGAAGCCGAAGCCGTAGACGCTGCCGTGCAGCCAGTTCTCGTTGACCAGCGGCGTCAGCCAGATCAGAAAAATCGCAATCAGCGCCAGACCGCCGCCGGCAGCCTTCCAGTTCGGCTCATTGTTATCCGCGCCAAATGCGCGAAGTAGATCCCGCGCGCCGAGACCTGCGACTATCGCGATGAACGGCAGCGCCTCCAGGTAGTTGTGCCCCCACGCGGTGGGACTCAGCACGCCGTAAAACGCATACTCAGCCGCTACCATCGCGAGCATCAGCGCGACGCCGCGCGTGACGGGTCGATCGCGGTAAACGCGCCAGCATCCCAGCAGCAGCAGCGGCGCGAGCACGTCGAGAATCATCCGCGGGTAAAGCGCGATATCGCCGGCGGTGTCGCGGCCCTTCACGAAATGGAAAATGAAGGTCTGGAAGATGAACTCGTGTCCGTAGAGCAGGTAGAGTTGCAGCGTGAGTTGGCCCATCGCGATCGCGAACAGGGTGCCCGACGCGAGCGCGGCGCCGATTCGGCGATAGGCAATCGCGACGAACACCAGCGTGACGCCGAATGGAATCACGGCGGTCAGCTTGATCGAGCAGGCGATGAAAAAAATCAGCGCGAGCATCGCCGCCTGCGTCAGCGGCGCGAACGACTCGTCAAGCGCGACGATCGCGCCAAGAACGATCAGCGGCGCGACGAAGCATTCGCGCTCGTACGCGTGATAGCGGAAAGCCAGCGAGCTCCACGCGTACAGAATCGCCGCGAGCGTCGCGGCCGGCCGCCCCACGATTCGCCGCGCGAGCGACCAGGTGAGCAGGCTGGTTGCGAAAATCGCCGCTTCGTTCAGAATTTCGATCGTAAGATGGCTTGTGCCGAACAACTTGAGGTAGCCTGCCGCCAGAAATTCAAGCAGCGGCAAATGCGGATGAACGAAATCCAGGTAAGGGCGCATCCCAACGCTCACCAGCCACGCGCTCTCAAGGTAGAAGTCGTCCTCGACCCACACCTCGCCGTAGAGCATCCGCAGCACGCGTGGAATCAGCAGCGCGACGACCAGCCATGTGGCGATGCGCGCAGTGCTGGCGTCGTCGCGGCGGGCGGCCGATGAAGTCCGCGAAGTCATCGATCCCGCCGGTCGAGCCTGGCGCCACGAGGTTCGCCGCGGCGGCGCCGGCGCGGTTCACCGGCGTCGACGCGATCGTGCTTGGCGCGCTGCTCGTGCTGGCGGCGTTCCTGATGCTGCGCGGTGGGTCGCGCCGCGGCGTCGAGCTGATGCCGTGGCCGGACGGACTCGAGTACGCGGCGGCGGCGGCGAACCTCGCAGATGGACGCGGACCGGTGATGCATTTCGGTGGATATTCTTACCCGTCGCGATACACCGAAGGCTACCCGCTGTTGCTGGCCGGCGCGTCGCTGCTGTTGGGCGGGAGTCCCGCGCGTCTCCATTGGGTGACGCTAGCGATGGGCCTGCTCGCGATCGCGGCGCTCTATTCGCTGACGCTGGCATTGTTCAGCCGCGTCAGCGCCGCCATCGCCGCATTGCTCCTCACGCTGTCGCCAATTTTCCTCAGCTACTCGACGCTGGTGCTGAGCGACGTTCCGACGCTGACGATCACGTTGCTCGCGGTGCTGGCGTTGGTGCGCATGACCGAAGCGGAGAGCGCCGCGACCGCGCGCAGCACGCTGGCGTGGTCGGCGCTGCTGTTTGGGCTGCTGTGCGGATTTACCGTGATGATTCGTCCCACCAACGCCGCGATGGTCGCGGGCGTCGTGTTGTGCGTCGCGATGGTGCCGCCGGCGGGTGCGGGACTCAAAATCCGCCACATGATTCTCGCAGCGCTCGCATTCGCCGCCGGATTCGCCGCGTTTCCGTTTTTGCAGGCCGATCAAAACAAGCTCTATCTCGGCCGCGCGACGGCCAACGGATACGCGTGGTGGGTGCCCGAGGTTTACGGCACCGCGGGCAAGTCCTTCAGCGCCGCGTACCTGTTTGGCCCGACGATGCCGCGAAATCCGCACGGCAACCTTCCGGTCTATCTGCTGACGCTGCTCGGCCTGGACGGCTTGATGGGCGATCGCGGCGACGCGCGCTATTTTCTCTACCCGTTTGCCGGCGCGGCGTTTGCCGCGATCGGTATCGCCGCGGCGATTCGCCAACCGGTTCGGCGCGCTGCTAAACGAGTCGTGTGGTTCGGGATTGGACTGCTCGGCGCACTGTTCGTCGAGTACGCGGCTTACGTTTTCACGGACATCGCGTTTCTGCTGCCCGGAGCATTCATTCTGTTCGCGGCGGCAGGGTTCGGCGCCGTGACCGCCAACGCCTGGGCGAGCCGAGTCATCCGCATCCGCGAGCGCAACCCGCGCAAGCTGGCTGCGGCCGCGGGGGTAATCCTGCTGGATGCGCTGCTCGCGATCTCGCTGGCCACCGAAGTTTCGGTCCGCATGAATGCGATCCCGGCGGACTCCGCGATCGTCCCAGCGCTGGCGACCGTCGATTCGGCCTTGCCGCGCAACGCGACGGTGGTGACGAACATCTCGCTTCAATTTCTCGAGTTGTACATTCCCGGCGACAGTCGGCGCTTCGTCGGACTAAACGCGCTGGACCCGGGCGAGAGTTTCACCGACTACCATCTCCGGCGTCTCTACGATAAGCGCGCCGCCGGTTGGACGGGCGATGTGCCGCCGGTAGTCTTCGATGGCGCCGAAATGTCGCGTGCGCAGGCCGACGTTCTCGCCGCGACCCTGCGTGCGAAGACGCCGGTCTTTTTGCTGCTCGCCGCGCCGGAGTCGCAGCAATATTCCGACCTGCTCCGCGGCGAGATCGATCAGTTGCAATCGAAGTTCACCCTCAAGCCGATTGCGCAGAACGCTGCAGTCGCCCTGTACCAGCTTCAAGCGCCTAAGCGATGATGTCGGTGGGCGGCGGATCGATTCGGGGAGGGCCGCCGTAGCGGCGTCGGCAGATCGCGTACGCCGGCCACACGCCGACGCCGAGCGCGACCGCCAGGATGAAATCCAGCTTGGCGCCGCCGCTCGATACGGCCAGGCCGAACGTCGCGAGCCACGTCAGGATCGGCAGCGTCGCGACCATCGCGAGTCCCGCGCGGCCGCCGCCTATTGTGAACATCCCGTCGCGCTTCGGCATCGAGCGCCGCAGCCGCACCAGCGCGATCATCTCGAGCACCAGCGCCGCCATGTAGAAGAACACGTCGAGCACCACCAGCGCGACGAA
>DASQHV010000640.1:0-2810 GCA_035631915.1 Candidatus Acidiferrales bacterium
CACCATCGGCTCGGGCCTGCACCAGGGCAATCTCGATCGGATACTCGACATCCTGGAGCGTGACACGGTGATCGACGCGATCGTGCTCGAGGTCGGCACCGGACTAAGAGCGGCGCGCTGGGCGTCGCACGAAAATGAAATCGCCGAGTTGCTCGACAAGCTGGCGGCGTTCGCGAAGAAATCGGCGAAGCCGTTCGCGATCGTGATGCATCCGGCGCACGTCGAGGCGATAGTCGCGCGCGGCAAACAAATCGCACGCGAGCGCGGGCTGGTGGTATTCGACAGTTTCGAGCGCGCCGCCGCCGCGTTTGAAGCCGCCGCAACTTACTGGGAACGCCGCGCGCGAATCGGCACGTAGGGTCATCCGGCGCGCAGTCTGCCACTCCCCGACAGAACGCGCGAAAGATCGCGCGCCGGGATTCTTCGCTCCGCGGACTCCGCTCTAGAATGACACAAGGGGAATTCAGGCTCGGCTCGGAATGAAAGAAGAAGGATGGCTCAGCGCGGAATGCCAGAAAGAGTCGGCCCAGTGAGAAATGTGATACCGACGGGATTGCGGTATCAGCGCGGGGGCGCGAGCACGGTCAGCACGGTCTGGGACGCGGCGTCGCCGTCAAGCAGCGCGAGCCAGCGGCCCTTCGGCGACCAGCTCATCGTGACCGTGCCGGTGGCGGGGCCCGCGGCGAGCTGAAAGGCGCTGTCGACCTCCAGCGAGTAGTTGACGATCTTGCGCCACGGCACCGGCTGGCTCGGCGCAAAGATTTGCATCGCAGCCTCGTTCGCGCCCCTGGAATATTCCATCGTGCTCTGCGCGAGCATCGGCGGCAGCGTCCTGATGCCGAGCGATTTTATCAGGATCTGGCTCTGCTCCGGCTGTGATATCGCGACCTGCGCCGGAAGTTCCTTTTCAGGATGCTCGATCGCAAGCGGGAACGTCAGCGTTCGATTGCCCAGCGTGATCACGTTGCCGCCGCCGGTGAACGCCGCGCCCGCGGTCGATACTCCCATAAGCGCCTCGGCGCCGTTCGCGATGTTGTACTTGTAGACGCCGACCGTGTGCCCGGTCGGGTCGGGTCCGACGTAGAGAAACGACGCCTCGTCATCCTTGTCCCAGTCAAGGACCTGGATCGGTTTGGTCGAATGAAAGCGCGTGCAAGTTGAAGCGCGCCGATCGATTAGGACCGGAGGCGTGCTCGAGTCGCCCTGTCCGACGGCGTAGACGCCGTGCAAACTCCAGCTGAGCGGCGACAGCGCACAGTTGAATTTCACGGGCGCGACGGACGCGGCTCCCGATACGACAATCAGCTGCAAACCGTCGGCGGGATTTTTCGGCGGCTCGGACACGGACGCTTCGTCGCGATCGCCGCTGGAGTCGTTCGGTTCATCCTGCGCGGCCGCCGACGCCGGCGGCGGCTCCGGATGGCGGCGGAGCGCGAGCGCGAGCGTCGCCGAATTGAGCCACGCCAGAGAGACCGAGTCGTACTGCCCGTCGAAGCTGGCGATCACGTTGCCGGGCCCGGTGGCGATAAGGTCGCGGATCACGACGTCGAGCCTTTGCGAGTCGGGGCTGACGACCGCAGTGGCAATCGCCAGACCCTCGGGGCTGGCCGCGACGTCGACGATCGAACCGAGTTCCGCAGCGCCGGGTCCGAAGTCGGCGGCGAGGATTCGGCCCGTCTTCCATCCTGCGCCGCCCAGACCGTAGACCATCGTGTGCCCGTTCTCGGTGCCGACGACGGCGATTTCGGCGCCGCCCTCGAGCCACATCGGCGGGCGATTCGGGATCGGCGCGAATCCCGACGGCATCTCGACCATCGTCAGCACCTTGATGCCGTTGGTGACCTCAAGCGTGGACGAACGCGCGATCACCGGCGGCGGCGCCGGCTTGCGCTCGGAATCGGCAGTCGAGCACGAAGCGGCGCAGGAGCCGACGAGCGCGATGATCGCGATTAGGAAAGACCTGCCCATTGAAAAACGGTAGTCTATCAGGGCGGGGAAAAAAGGCGACCGAATCGCGAAGAAAAAGGTTCACTCCAGCAAAAAGCGAAAGACGAAGAACCGTATGAAGCGAATGTCAGTCAGCCGCGAGGTCAGACTCGCGATCGTGGTGTCGATCCTGGGCGCGGTTGGCGCGGTGGAATGCGAGGCGGGCAACTGGACGGCGGGCATCGCGGCACTTGGCGTCGCGGCCGCGATGGTGGCGGCGTTCTGGCTGGCGGTGGTCCGGCCGGCTTCGATTCCGCGCAACGCGGTGGTGACGGTTCGGCTGTCGGGAGCAATCGCCGAGGAATCGCGCCGCTCGCCGATAGACCAGCTGCTGCGGCGCGACGCTCAAGGCCTCGACCATCTACGATACGCTCTGGAAGCAGTAGCCAGCGATCGCGACGTGCGCGCCGTGGTGGTCGATATCGCGGGCCTCGAGTGCGGACTCGCGACCGCCCACGAACTCCATCGCCTGCTCCGCGCGGCGCAGGCGGGCGGGCGGCGCGTGATTGCGCTGCTGCGCGGCGACATGGTTGGTCCGCGCGAATACCTGGTGGCGGCGGGGGCGGGTGAAATCGTCGTCAACCCGGACACGATGTTCACGATGATCGGCGTCGCGACCGGCGGGATGTTTCTCAAGCGGGCGCTCGACAAGCTGAACGTCCAGGCGCAGACGCTGCAATGGAAGGAGTACAAGGGCGCGGCGGAGCAGTTCGGGCGCGAGACGATGTCGCCGGCGCTGCGCGAGAGCATGGAGGCGATGGTCGGCGACTGGGAGAAGATCCTGGTCGAGGCGATCGCGTCGGCGCGCAGCATCCCGGCCGAGC
>DASQHV010000641.1:0-4980 GCA_035631915.1 Candidatus Acidiferrales bacterium
GGCGTTGGTGTTCCTTGACCAGGGACTTCTGACCGAGCCGCTGCTTCTGAAATTCTACCTCGGCGGTCCGGAGCAGAACTTCGGCCTGCCGCCAACGCTCAAAAGCCTCGAGGCGTATCTCGAAATGATCAAGGACGTGCGCGTCAACTGGTTTGCCGCGACGCTCGGCGGCGACAATATCCCGCTGGTGCCGACGATCGTGAGCCTTGGCGGACACGTTCGCGTCGGGCTCGAAGACTATCAGTATTCGCGCGACGGCCAGCTTTCGAATCCGCAGATTGTCGAGCGCGCGGCGGCGGCGATCCGCGCGATGGGTCATCAGGTGGCGACGATCGAGCAGACTCGCGCGATGCTGGAAGTCTGAGCGACGCGCCGCGTCGAGAGGAACGCACATGGAATATCGGCCATTTGGAAAAACCGGAATCCAGATCTCCGCAATCGGCATCGGATGCTGGGAGATTGGCGGCGGCTACGGCAGTATCGAGAAGACCGAGTTCATCAGGGCGGTGAATCGCGCGCTCGACGTCGGCATCAACTGCTTCGACACGGCCGAGGCGTACGGCTTCGGCGCGTCGGAGAAATCGCTGGCGAAGGCTCTGGGGGCGCGGCGTAAAGAAGCCGTCATCACGACAAAATTCGGCATCGGGTATCGCGAAGCGCCCAACTTCCGCGACAGCAGCGCCAAGCGCGTCACTGCCTCAATCGAAAAAAGCCTGGCCAACCTGAATACCGACTACGTCGACGTCTACCTGGTCCACTGGCCCGACGTGAACACGCCGTTCGACGAGACGATGCGCGCGCTCGACGACCTGGTGAAGCAGGGCAAGGTCCGCGCCGTGGGAATCTCGAATTTTCGCCTGAACCAGATCGAAACCAGCATGAAGACCCGTAGGATCGACGTCGCGCAGTATTGCTGGAACATGCTCGACCGCCGCATGCAGCACGGCGTGCTGCCGTATTGCCGCGAGAACGGAATCGGCGTGATGGCGTACGGATCGCTCGCGTACGGGATGCTGACCGGGACCTTCAACGAGGAAATGAATTTCGGCTCGAACGACTGGCGCGCAAAGGCCGGCCGGCTGGGCGGCAATATCACGCTGATGGAGCATCTGTTCGCGCCGAATTTTTACTTGAAGAATCTGCGCGCCGTTGAGGAGCTGAAGCCGATGACCCGGCGCTACGGCAAAACGCTCCCGCAGTTCGCGCTGCGCTGGACGCTGTCCAACCCGGTAATCAGCACGGCGCTGGTCGGATGCCGCAACGAGGGCGAAGTGAATGACAACGTCGGCGCGATCGGATGGTCGATATCCGACGCTGACATGAAAGAGATCGACGCGATATTCGCCAAGCACGGAGCAAACGTCTCGCCCGCCGACTGGATCGAGAAGGATTGATTCGGGAAAAACTGATTGCGGAAGATTCGGCGCGGCGCGCAGAGCTAATTCACGGAGGCATCGAAGAGTCATGGCAAAGCCGACCGTTGTAGATTCAGATGGCCACATCCTGGAGCCGCCGGATTTGTGGGAGAAATATCTCGAACCAAAGTATCGCGACCGCGCGATTCGGCTCCGTCACGACCGCCGCGGCTGGGAGTACTTCGAGATTGACGGCCAGATGTCGCGCGCGCTGCGCGGCGGCGCGTTGGGCGCGCTCGGCGGAGCGTACCAGGATCCGCGCGAGCTGCTGACGCCGGGCAAGCTGACCTACTGGGAAGTGGCGCAGCGGACGCCCGGTGGGATCGATCCCGACGCGCGCGTGCGTGAGATGGACGCCGAGGGAATAGACGCGGCGCTGCTCTATCCGACAATCGGAATTATCTGGGAGGGCGAATGCGCCGACCCAGAACTCTCTGCCGCCTACGCGCGGGCCTACAACAACTACCTGTTCGACTTCTGCTCGAAGCATCCGGGGCGCCTGATTCCGGTGGCGCACGTCAACCTGCTCGACGTGGACATGGCGGTCGCCGAAGTTCAGCGCGTGAAGGGCAAGGCCAAGGGAATTTTCACCACGCCGGTGCCGCGCAACGGCCGCCCCGTGGGTCATCGCTACTACGATCCGTTCTGGGCCGCGTGCGAGGCCGCGGGCCTGCCGGTCGCGACGCACGTGCAGGTCCGTCCCGACTCGCTCGGCGCGGGAATGTTCATGCCGGAGGGCGGCGAGCCGTCTGCCGAGCGGAGCACAATCTGGTTTTTCTTCATGCAACTGACGGAGGACTCGCGCCTCGGCATGAACTGCGTCTTCCAGGGCGGCGTGCTCGAGCGCTTCCCGCGCCTCCGCTACGTGGTGCTGGAAATCGGATGCGGATGGCTGCCGTCGTGGATCGAGCGCGCCGACGGCAAGTACGATATGTTCAACTTCACCACCGCGATGAAGCACAAGCCGAGCGAACTGCTGCTGCGCAACTGCTGGATCTCGGCGGAGCCCGACGAGGCGTGCATCCCGGAGATGGCCGGCGTCGTCGGCGCCAAGCGGCTTTTGTGGGCGACCGATTATCCTCATCTGGATGCGTACAAGAATCCGGTGAAGGAACTCCGCCACCATATCGCGCAGATGGCGCCGGAAGATCAGGAATGGATTCTCGGAAAATCGGCGGTCGAACTCTACCGTCTCTAGTCAGTCAAGCGAGGAAGCACAGAATGTCTGAGCGCAGCGAATTCAACAAGAAGATAATCGATGAGTTTCGCGCCAACGCCGGCAAGGTCGGCGGGATGTTCGCCGGCGCGAACATGATCCTGCTCACCACCACCGGCGCCAAGAGCGGGCAGCAGCGCACCACGCCGCTGGTCTACTCGAAGGACGGCGCGCGCTACGTGATTATCGCGTCGATGGCGGGGGCGCCCAACAATCCCGACTGGTACCACAACCTGCGCGCCCATCCGACGGCGACGGTCGAGGTGGGCGCCGAGAAATTTACGGTCAAGGCGTCGGTGACTTCCGGCGAGGAACGTGAGCGTCTTTATAACGCGCAGGCCGCGCAGATGTCCGTGTTCAACGAGTATCGCAAAAAGACGACGCGCCAGATCCCGGTGTTCGTGCTCGAGCGCGTGAAATAGCCGGACGTGTGGGGTGCTTGCCGCTGGCCCCTCGATTCTGAAATAAGCATTGATGCAGGCCCGCGCGCCTGCTGACCGCCGGTGCCGATCCAGTCGGCGCCCGTCACTGCGCCCCGGCATCAAACCGGGAAAGGAGTGAGCGATGTACGACCTGATAATCCGCAATGGAACGATCGTCGATGGCAGCGGGATGCCGCGTTACCGCGCTGACGTGGGAATCGAGGGCAACAAGATTGCCGCGATCGGAAAAATCCGCGCCAACGCGCGCGAGACGATCGACGCCGACGGCCAGATCGTGTCGCCCGGCCTGGTCGACGCGCACACTCACATGGACGCGCAAGTGTTCTGGGACGCGCTCGGCACCTGCTCATGCTGGCACGGCGTCACCTCGGTGGTGATGGGCAACTGCGGATTCTCGCTCGCGCCCTGCGCCGAGAAAGACAAGCTGCTGGTGATGCGCAACCTCGAGCGCGCCGAGGACATCTCGCCCGAAGCGATGGAGGCGGGAATCAAATGGTCGTGGACGACGTTCGCGCAATATCTCGACGCCGTCGACCGCCTGCCCAAGGGGATCAACTACGCCGCGTACATGGGGCACTCGGCGCTGCGCACTTACGTGATGGGTCCGCGCGCGTTTGACGAGACCGCCACCACCGAAGATTTGCAGATGATGCGCGACGAACTGCGCGACGCGATTCGCGCCGGCGCGATCGGATTCACCACCTCGCGCACCAGCAACCATCAGACGCCCGACGGCCGCCCCGTCGCCAGCCGCATCGCGAACTGGGACGAGGTCAAGAGCCTGGTCGGCGTGATGGGCGAGCTGGGCGCGGGAATCTTCGAGATCGCCGGCGAGGATACCGGCGTCGAGGGTCCGCGGCTCGACGACTACCTGGCGCGGCTCAAAGCGCTCGCCGTCGAGACCTCGGTGCCGGTGACCTACGGGATGTTCAGCTCGCGGCGCGCGCCCGACTACTGGCGCCGCTACTTCGAGATGGCCGAGCAGACCGCGGCGGCCGGCGGCCGGATGTTCATCCAGGTGCACAGCCGCTCGCTCAACCTGCTGCTCTCGTTCGAAACCAATATGCCGTTCGATCGGATTCCCGCGTGGCGCGAGATTCGCAAGCTCCCGCTCGCGCAGCAGGAAGCGGCGCTCAGAAATCCCGAGACCCGCGCCAAGCTGGTGGAAGCTGCGCACGATCGTTCCGGCGACAGCGAGCGCGGAGTCGGCGCGGAAGCCCGCTCCGCCAACTACAAGTGGATCTTCCCGCTCGACAAGCCCACGCCGCCGTATCGCTCGATCGCGGAAATCGCGGACGCGGAAAACAAGGATCCCGTCGACGTGATGATCGATCTTGCGCTCGAGAAAGGCCTCAAGCGCTTCTTCCTGCAGACCCTGGTCAACGAGAATCAGGACCACGTGCTCGAGATGATGAAGCATCGGCGGTCGGTCGTGACCTTCTCGGATTCGGGGGCGCACGTGTCGCAAATCATGGACTCATCGCTGCAGACTCACGTGCTCAGCCACTGGGTGCGTGAGCGCAACGCGTTGACGCTCGAGGAGGCGATTCGGCTACTGAGTTTCGTGCCGGCGTATCACTGGGGCCTGAAGGGCCGCGGGATGCTTCGCGAGGGCAACTTTGCCGACGTGATCGTCTTCGACGCCAACCGGATCACGCCGCAGCTGCCCGAGCTCACGCACGACTTGCCGTCGGGCGCGCGGCGCCTCAAGCAGAAGGCCGACGGACTGATGGCGACGGTCGTCAACGGGAAGGTCGTGCTGCGCAACAACGAGCACACCGGCGAACTGCCGGGCCGCTTACTGCGCGGCCCGTTGGCGCAGGTGTAGGGCAAGCACCGCACGCCGAATTGAGAGCGCCGCCCCGAGGGCGGCGCTCTCTTATTTCGGGCCTCGCGTGTGAGGGTG
>DASQHV010000642.1:0-5033 GCA_035631915.1 Candidatus Acidiferrales bacterium
GCAGCCAGACGCGGTCGCAAACGAAAGAGAGCGAGCGGTTGCGCGTCAGCGCGCCGGGCAAAAGATGCGCCTCGCACAGAATTTGAAAGCCGTTGCAGGTGCCGATCACCAGTCCGCCATCGGCGGCGAACTTCGCGACGCTATCCATGATTGGCGAGAAGCGCGCGATCGCGCCGGTGCGCAGGTAGTCGCCGTAGCTGAAGCCGCCAGGCAGCAGCACGCACTCGGCGCCGCCCAGCGATTCGTCTTTGTGCCACAGCATCCGCGCCGGCTGTCCCATCACTTCGGAAATCGCGTACAGCGAATCGGCGTCGTCGAGCGAGCCGGGAAATCTCACGACGCCCCACTTCATTCGCCGTCCACCTGGAAGCGGTAGTCTTCGATCACGGGATTGGCGAGCAGCGCCTCGCACATCTTCATCGCTTCCGCGCGCGCCTCGGACGGAGTCGCCGCCTCGATTTCAAGCACGATGTACTTTCCGACCTTGACGCCGGAGACGTTTTTGAAGCCGAGCGTGTGCAGCGAACTTTCTACGGCGCGGCCCTGCGGATCGAGAATTCCCTGCCGCGGCGTGACGAACACTCTTACTTGCAACTCATCCCTCGCTAACTCTCCACCCGGCGCAGCATCTCGTGATACGCCTCGGAAACGCCGCCCAGGTCGCGCCGGAAACGATCCTTGTCGAGCTTCTGGCGCGTCGCCTTGTCCCAGAAGCGGCAGGTGTCGGGACAAATCTCGTCGCCGAGCAGAATCTCGCCGTGATGACGCCCGAACTCGAGCTTGAAATCCACCAGCAGCACGCCGCGCGCGTCGAGAAACGCGGTCAGCAGCTCGTCAACGCGGAGCGCCATGCGATCGATCGTCTTCAGCTCTTCAGCGGTGGCCCAGCCGAATGCGATTGCGTGTTCGGCGATAATCAGCGGATCGTCGAGCGCGTCTGACTTGTAGTAGTACTCGACGATCGGCCGCTTGAGCGCCTCGCCTTCCTCGCGCCCGAGCCGCTTCGCCATCGAGCCCGCGACGATATTTCGCACCACCGTTTCGACCGGGATGATCTGCAGGCGCTTGCACAGCATCTCGCGGTCGTTGAGGCGGCGCACGAAATGCGTCTTGACGCCGGCCTTCTCCAGCATCGTGAAGAACAACTCCGAGATGCGGTTGTTCATCACGCCCTTGTCCTCGATCGTGTCGCGCTTCTTGCCGTTGAACGCCGTCGCGTCGTCCTTGAAGTACGCGATCACGAGGTCGGGGTCGGTGGTCGAGTAAAGCTTCTTCGCCTTGCCCTCGTAAAACATTTCGAGTTTTTGTGGAGTCTTTTCCATCGGCGCTTCTCTCATCGGGAAATGTCGATCGATAATCTGAACGTAACCACTATTCAGCGTATCGTAACAATCTTGCCAAGCTGTTGCTTGAGGGCAACTCGGAACGCATCGCGGTTATCCACAAAACGCGGCGACTATTCACACGTAGCCTCCGCTCATGTGGACAATTCATCGGCGCTGCTTGCCCGACTCCGGCGCTGGCGGCGCAAACCGCTCGACCAGCCGGGCCGCGAGGCCAACGTAGTTGCGCGGACTTAATTGACTGAGCGCGCGCTTGGCCGCGCCGTCCAGCGGCAGCGACGCGACGAACTCGTCGATCACTTTGCGGTCGATTCGCCGCCCGCGCGTGAGCTCCTTCAGCGTCTCGTACGGGCGCGGCAGATGATGCCGGCGCATCAGCGTTTGAATCGCCTCGGCGACGACTTCCCACGATTGCTCGTCGTCGAGGTCTTCTGCGATACGGAGCTCGTTCACTTCGACCCGCGCGAGGCCGCGCTCCAGCGACGCCAGCGCAACGATTACGTGGCCAAACGCGGTGCCGATCGACCGAATCGCAGTGCTGTCGGTAAGATCGCGCTGCCATCGCGAGACCGGCAGCTTTTGTGCGAGATGTTCGAACAGCGCGCTCGCGACGCCCAGGTTGCCCTCGCAATTCTCGAAATCAATCGGATTGATTTTGTGCGGCATGGTCGACGACCCGGTCTCGCCCTCCACCGCCCGCTGCGCGAAGTAGCCGATCGAAATGTACGCCCACATATCTCGGCAGAATCCGAGCAGGATCGTGTCGATGCGGGTCAGGATACCGAACAGCTCGGCGATAAAGTCGTGGCTTTCGATCTGCGTCGTCAGCGGGTTCCAGATCAGGCCCAACCCCTCGACGAATGCGCGCGAATGCGCAAGCCAATCGACGTCGGGATACGCAAAATGATGCGCGTTGAAATTACCGACCGCGCCGTTGAGCTTGCCGAGAAATTCCTGTGCGCGAAGCTGACCGACCTGGCGCGCGATGCGCGCGGAAAAAATCGCCAGCTCCTTGCCGACCGTGGTGGGCGAGGCTTCCTGCCCGTGCGTCCGCGCCAGCATCGGGGTCGCGCGATAGCGATGCGCCAGCGCGGCAATCGGCGCCACGGCGCTCTCGATGCGGGGTATCAGCTCGTCGCGCGTGAACTCCTTAAGGATGAGCGCGTAGGCGAGGTTGTTGATGTCCTCCGAGGTGCACGCGAAATGCACCATCTCGAGCGGCAGCTTCGCGTCGAGCGTGGCGATTTTTTCCTTGACGAAATACTCGACCGCCTTGACGTCGTGATTGGTCTCGGCCTCGAGCTGCTTGACGCGCCGCGCGTCCTCGAGTGAGAGGTCGGTGAAAATCGCGCGCAGCTTTTTCGCGGTCGCCGCGGAGAGCGGCGGCAGCGCATCGACTTCGCTGTTGTCGGCGAGCGACAGGTACCACTCGACTTCGATGCGGACCCGGTACCGAATCAGCGCGAACTCGCTGAAGTAGCGCTCCAACATCCGGGTGCGCGCGCGGTAGCGGCCGTCGATCGGCGTGATTGCAAGCAGCGCAGCGTCGGTGTCGGTATGCTTTTCTTTCACTTGCGGCTGATGGAACTAAGTTACGTGGTCCGCATCGCGCAATCGAGGGGGCGGGAGATTCGCGGCGGCCGCCAGCGTGCTCATCTACCGGTATGACCGAAGCCGCCACCGCCGCGCTCGGTCGGCGCCAACTCCTCGACCTCGACGATTTCCGCGCGGACGACCGGCGCTACGATCAGTTGCGCGATACGGTCGCCGGGATGAATCAAGATCGGCTGCCCGCCCAAATTCACAAGTAACACTTTAACTTCCCCGCGGTAGTCGGAATCGATCGTCCCGGGCGAGTTGATCAGCGCAAGCCCTTCCTTGATTGCGCGGCCGCTGCGCGGGCGCACCTGCCCCTCGTAGCCGGCGGGAATCTCGACCGCGATGCCGGTCGGGATGGCGCGGCGCTCAAGCGGCGCCATCTGGATCGGCGCGGCGATCTCCGCCATCAGATCGATTCCAGCGGCGTGACGGCTCTGGTAGCCGGGGAGCGGGTTCGCGCTCTTGCGCAACCGCGCGATCTTCAAGATTGGCGCCTTCGAGGCCATCGCGATGATTTCCGCTTACAAACTCCCGGCGATTTCGACTTCACACTAAACGCAAAATTGCGAGCGCGCCGCAAGGCTTCGGAAAAACCGCGGCCGGGGCTCGCTTTCGTGTAAAGTTCTCCGCGCGGATTGTGTCTACCGCTCCCGCCTTGCAGTGGTTACGTTGTTTTTGACGGAACACGGCTTCCGACCGTGAGGGGAGGCAATTGAAAGAATCTTATGCTGCTCGAATTGAAACGGCGCGAGATCGACTGGGCGGCCGAGACCTGGTTCGTGTGCAAGATGACCGCGGTGCTGCTCGCGGGCGCAGTCGCGACGATTTGGCTGTTCACCTTCGGCGCGAACGGCCTGACCTCGGCCAGCAACTTTGGCGTCGCCGCCGGCGCGATCTGGTGTATCGCGCTGCTGGTCGCCGCGGGCGCGGGGCTGTGGACGTGGATTCTGAAATTCGCGCGGCACTTCGGGATGCTCGCGATCGTCGCGGTGGTGCTGATGTCGCTCGGCGGATGCACCAAGGTCGAGCCGGGCTACGTTGGGATCAAGGTGAACCTGTACGGCAAGCAGCGCGGCGTCAGCGACTATCCGATCGTCACCGGACGCGTGTGGTACAACCCGTGGACGCAGGAAATTTACCAGTTCCCCACATTTCTGCAGAACGTTGTGTGGACGCGCGCGGCCAATGAGGGCGGCGCCGGCGACGAGAGCATCACGTTCAACTCGCGCGAGGGCGCGATCATCAATGCCGACGTCGGCGTCAGCTACCAGTTCGAGGCGGCGAAGGTGCCGGAAATTTTCGTCGAGTTCCGGCAGCCGGCGCAGGTGATCACCAACGTCTATATTCGCAACAAGGTGCGCGACGCGCTCAACCGCGAAGCGTCCAACATGCCCGTCACCGATATCTATGGAATTCAGAAACAGGCCCTGCTCAACAACGTGAAGCGCGACCTCGAGCAGGAGATCGGTCCCAAGGGTGTCCACTTCGACACGATCAGCTTCACCAGCGGGCTGCGCGTGCCGCCGCAGGTCGAGGAATCGATCAACGCCGCGATCGAAGCAACTCAGCGCGCGGTGCAGGCGCAGAACAAAGTCGCGCAGTCGCGCGCCGAGGCCGAGCAGCGCGTCGCGGAGGCCAACGGTATCGCGCAGTCGATCATGATCAAGGCCAAGGCGCAATCCGACGCGAACAATCTGCTCAACGCGTCGTTGTCGCCGATGCTGATTCAGTACGAGGCGCTGCAGAAGTGGAACGGGATCATGCCCGAGGTCACCGGCGGCGCGATGCCGTTCATCAATATGGACAGCCTGGGCAGCAGGTCGAAATCGCAATAGCCGCGCGATCTGCGCGAGCACTCCGCTCCTATGCGAGCGGGGCGAAAACGTCGGCCGTTATCTTGCGGCCCTTCAGGTCGCCGAGCAGCACCATCGCGAGCTTGTCGGGCTTGAACCACGACGAAGCCAGCTCGACGATATTGTCGTTGGTCACCGCCTCGATCCCCTGCGCCAGTTCCTCCAGCGTGACGTCGCGGCGGAAGTTCACCTCGTTGCGCGCGAGCCGGTTCATCCGGCTGTCGGTCGACTCCATGCC
>DASQHV010000643.1:0-2928 GCA_035631915.1 Candidatus Acidiferrales bacterium
GCGCTGCCCGCCCGAGAGTTGCGACGGATAGCGGTCGGCAAGGAAGTCGAGCTGCACCAGCTTCAGCAGTTCATGCACGCGTCCCGCGATCACCGGTTCGGCCGGCCGCATCCGTCGCGGCAGCACGCGCAATCCGAACGCCACGTTCTCGAACACGGTCATGTGGCGGAACAGCGCGTAATGCTGAAACACGAAGCCGACCTTGCGATCGCGGATGCTGACGTCGCTCGCGTCCTCGCCGTGGAACAGCACCTCGCCGGTGTCGGGCGTCTCAAGCCCCGCGATGATTCTCAGCAGCGTGGTCTTGCCCGAGCCCGAGAGCCCGAGCAGCGCGACCAGCTCGCCGGTTTCGATATGCAAGTTGATCGTATCGACCGCGACGAAGTCGCCGAACTTCTTGCTGATATTTCTGAGCTCGATACTCATGCGGCAACTCGAGTCGCGACGTCGTCGCGCTCCTGCTTGACGGGAACCACGCGGCGCTCGAGAAAACTCTTGGCGACGAGCGTGGCGATCGCGAGCAGGGTCAGCAGCGACGAGACCGCGAACGCGGCTGCGAACTGGTAGTCATTGTACAGAATCTCCACGTACAGCGGCATCGTATTCGTATGCCCGCGGATATGCCCCGAGACCACCGAGACCGCGCCGAACTCGCCCATCGCGCGCGCGTTGCACAGCACCATCCCGTAGAGCAGGCCCCACTTGACGTTGGGCAGTGTCACCCGAAAAAAAGTCTGCCAGCCGCCGGCGCCGAGCACGATCGCGGCCTCCTCCTCTTCGCTGCCGACGCTTTGCATGATCGGAATCAACTCGCGCGCCGCGAGCGGGAAGGTGACGAAGATCGTCGCGAGCACGATTCCCGGCTCGGCAAAAATGATCCGCACGCCGTGGTCCGCGAGGAATCCGCCGAGCGGCGCGCGAACGCCGAGCAGCAGCACGAACAGCATCCCGGAGATCACCGGCGACACGGAGAAGGGCAGGTCGATCAAGGTCAGCAGCATTTGCTTGCCGAAAAAATCGAAGCGCGCGATCGCCCACGCCGCTGCGATTCCAAAGCCGACGTTGAGCGGCACCGCGATCGCCGCGGTCTTCAGGGTGAGCGCGATCGCGGAGCGCGCCTCCGGATCGACGATCGCGGCGAAGTACGCACCGACGCCCTTGCTCAGCGCCTCGGCGAAGACGGCGGCGACCGGGATGAACAGAAACAGCCCGAGGAAAACCAGTGCGATCGAGATCAGCGCGAAGCGCACGAGCGGCGGATCGGCGGTCGCCGGCGGCTTGGGCCGGATTTCAGAGCGGCTGAGCCAGCCAAAATTTTCCAGCATAAAAGTTCCTCGACTGCCCAGCGTTCCTCAGGCACTCAAGCGCCTGCTGCTCCAGCGCTGGAGCAGGTTGACGCCGAGCAGCAGCGCGAACGAAACCGCCAGCATCACCACGGCGATCGCGGTCGCGCCGGCGTAGTCGAACTGCTCGAGCTTGCTCATGATCAACAGCGGCACCACTTCGGTGCGCATCGGCATGTTGCCCGAGATGAACACCACGGAGCCGTACTCGCCGAGCGCGCGCGCGAACGCCAGCGCGAAACCCGTCAGCAGCGCGGGAATCAACGCGGGCGCGATCACCATCGCGAAGGTCTGAAGCCGGCTCGCGCCGAGCGTCGCCGCCGCTTCCTCGTACTCCTGGTCCAGGTCCTCCAGCACCGGCTGAACGGTGCGCACTACGAACGGCAGTCCGACGAACGTCAGTGCGACCACAACGCCCAACGGCGCGTACGCGACCTTGATTCCGAGCGGCGCGAGATAGCGCCCGACCCATCCGTGGCTCGCGTAGATCGCCGTGAGAGTGATTCCCGCCACCGAAGTGGGCAGCGCGAACGGCAGATCGACCATCACGTCGATCAGCTTCTTCGCCGGGAATTCGTAGCGCACCAGCGTCCACGCCACGATAAAGCCGAAGACCGAGTTGACCAGCGCTCCCGCAATCGACGCGCCGAAGCTCAATCGATATGCGGCCAGTGTGCGCGGCGACGCAACAGCGGCCCAGAATTGCGACCAGGTGAGCGTGAAGGTCTTGAAGAAAATCGTCGAGAGCGGGATGAGCACGACGATACCGAGATACAAAAGGGTGTAGCCCAGCGTCAGGTTGAATCCCGGCAGTACGTTTGTTCGCTTCTGGGTCATCAACTTCCCGGCTGATAGATCTGGTCGAACACACCGCCGTCGCCGAAGAATTTCGGCTGCGCCTTTTTCCATCCGCCGAAATCGCCGTCGATCGTCAGCATCGTGAGGTTCCTGAACCGGCTGGCGTATCTCGCGGCCACCGCGGGATCGCGCGGACGGAAGAAATTCTGCGCGATTATTTCCTGACCCGCCGGCGCGTACAGGAATTCCAGGTACGCTTTCGCAACCGCTGTCGTGCGGTGACGGCTTGCGATCTTGTCCACCCACGCCACCGGAGGCTCGGCCAGGATGCTGACCGACGGCACGACGATCTCGAACTTGTCCGCGCCGAACAGCTTGATCGCCATCAGCGCCTCGTTCTCCCACGCGATCAGCACATCGCCGATCTCGCGCTGGACAAAGGTGGTGGTCGCACCGCGCGCGCCCGAATCGAGCACCGGCACGTTGCGGTACAGCGCCGCGACGAACTCGCGCGCCTTATTTTCGTCGCCGTGATTTTGCTTGAGCGCATAGCCCCACGCCGCAAGAAAATTCCATCGCGCACCGCCCGAGGTCTTCGGATTCGGCGCGACCACGGACACGCCCGGCCTGATCAGATCCTCCCAGTCGTGGATCTTCTTCGGATTGCCGCGGCGCACGAGCAGCACGATCGTCGAGGTGTACGGACAGCTGTTGTTGGGCAATCGCGATTGCCAGTCGGACGGCAGGAGATTTGATTTCTCCGAAATCGCATCGATATCGCCCGCGA
>DASQHV010000644.1:0-3012 GCA_035631915.1 Candidatus Acidiferrales bacterium
CGTGGCTCATCGCGCTGCCGGCCGCGCGCAGTGGGCCGCCGACGAAATGATCCGCTTCGCGCAGATGGCGACGCCGCGCGGAAAATTTCCGACCTTCCGCTTCGCCCGCCTGATGGCGGACGCGGCGCGCGCCGCCTGAGCCCGCGTCAACACTCTCATGGACGACGTCGAGCTCGGCCGCTTTCGCGCGCAACACGAGCAGCCCGAGCCGGTCAAGTTCGCATGGCCGATAGTGGTGTTCCCGGAATTCTTCTGCACGCCGCGCCATCTCGCGGTGCTGCTCGGTTACCTGACGACGATCGGATGGGAAGTTTACGCGCCGGATTTGCGCGCGCACGTTGCAGGCGGCGGCGCATCGCTTGCGAATTTCGGTTTCAACGATCTGATCCGGCTCGCTGCCGAAGCGCTTGACGCGATCGGCCGCGACGTGGTCATGCTTGGCCATGGCGTCGGCGGCCTCGCGGCGCTCAAGCTGGGGGAGCATCGGCGGGTGAAGGCGGCGGTCGCATATGCGCCGCTGCTTCCGGGCGCTCGCACGCCGCTTACTGCCGGCGTGGCGAATCGAATCGCGGCGCTGGTGCGGCGGCCGCTTGCGCCGCCGCGCGGACGCACGCTGTTCGAGCTGATTGCCGACTCGGATGCGTTCACTCGCGACGCGATAATCAAGGCGATGGTTCCCGGTTCCCGCGCGCTGCTCGACGACGTCGTGCGCGGCGAGATCGAATTTCGAAATCCGGCGGCGCCGCGCCTGATCGTCGCAGGCGATTCGGACATTTTCGCGCCTTACGATTTGAGCGAGAAATTCGCTGCATCAATCGGCGCAAGCATCGCGAAGCTCAGTGGACGCGGGCATTGGCTGGTCGGCGGGCGCGCGCTCGAGCGCGCGATCGGCGAGACGCAGCGCTTCCTGGTGCGCGCACTCGGGCAGGACCTGCTGCTGCTCTATCCCGAAGAATGGAAAAACGAGGGGGGCGGCGGCGGCGGCGACCAGACTTGACGCAGCGCGCGAGCGGCGCTCGCTAGCCCGCAACCAGCCTGCCGATCCAGCTCACTGCAAGGCCGACGAATAACGCAATCAGCGGCCACATCCGCTGGTCGTTCTCGTGGCGGATCTGCGGCAGGATGTCCGACGTCGCGACCGCCAGGAACGTGCCCGCCGACACCGCGATCGCGGCGCCGGTAATCTCGTTGCTCGCGCGCGCCAGTGCGAAGTACGTCAGCAGTGCGCCGACCGGCGTCGAGAACGCGAACAAGGTCATCCAGCCGATGATCGGCCGCGGCGACCATCGATCGAGCAGCAACAGGCTGGTCAGCGCAAACGCGTCGGGAATTTTGTGGAACAGCACGGCGAGCAGCACCACGCCGCCGAGCTCCGGGCGATTGTAGGTCGAGCTCAGCGCCAGACCGTCGCGCAGGCTGTGAAACGAAAGCCCGATGTACGCCATCAGGCCGAGATGGATGTGATGCGCGCGGCCATGCTCCGCGGCGTGCTCCGGATACGGATGCACCAGCACGAAGCGCTCCATGATGAAGATGGTCAGGAAGCCGGCGAGCAGCGGAAGTCCCAGGTAGTCGTGGAGCAGCTCGGCCGACTCGGGAATCATGTCGAAGAACGCGGCGCCGAGCAGGATCCCGCCGGAGAATGCGACCGGCACCAGCAGCGAGCGTCGCGACCAGGTGCCGAACAGCGGCAGCAATCCGCCGGCGAGCGATCCCGCGGCGATCACAGCCAGGTATCCGAGAAAGCCGACATTCATAAGCTGGATTGAGCCGCGCGCGAGATTCGCAATCGAGTGTCGGTACCATAGCAGAATATGCTGAACAAGCGGCGATGCGGGCGCGCCGCGCGGACTGTCAGAGAAATCGCAGGCAGCATAAAATTGGCGCGGGAGAAACGCCGATGCCGGAAAACAATCTGCACAAGAACTTGATCGTCGAGGAAGAAGGCGGGCTGGTAACTCTCACGATGAACCGGCCCGAGAAGCGCAACGCGCTGTCGACCGCGATGATGTCGGAACTGATCGAGCAGCTCCGCGGCGTCGGGAAGCGGCGCGACGCGCGCGTCGTGATCGTCGCGGGCATCGGTCCAGCGTTCTCGGCCGGCCACGATTTGAGTGAGCTCAAGGCGCGCGACCTGGAGTTCTATCGTTACGAATTCGACCTCTGCGCGCAGTTGATGCAAACGATTCAGTCGATTCCGCAGCCGGTCATCGCGTGCGTGCACGGAATCGCCACGGCCGCCGGATGCCAGCTGGCGGCGGCGTGCGACCTGGTCGTCGCGGGCGAGAGCGCAAGCTTCGCCACGCCGGGCGTGAAGATTGGGCTGTTCTGCTCGACGCCGATGGTGGCGCTGACGCGCGCGGTCGGCAGAAAGCATGCGATGGAGATGCTGCTGACGGGGCAGCCGGTAACGGCGCGCGTCGCGGAAACGTGGGGACTCGTCAACCGCGTCGTGCCGGATGCGGAGCTGGTCGCGGAGACGCGCCGGCTGGCGATGCAGATTGTCGAGGCGAGCGCGTTGGTGGTCGGAATCGGCAAGCAGGCGTTCTACCGGCAGATCGAGCTCGATACCGCGGGCGCCTACGACTACACGAAGGAAGTGATGAGTCAGAACGCGATGGCGTCGGACGCGCAGGAAGGCATCAGCGCGTTTTTGGGCAAACGCAAACCAGTGTGGAGCGGAAAGTAGGAACCGATCTGTTCGGAACAGCGGAGTCTTCCCCTTCCGTCATTTTGAGCAGTCTGCGGCCCCTCCGTGTCATTCTAGAGCGGAGTCTGCGGAGCGAGAATCCCGGCGCGCGATCTTTCGCGTTCGGTTTCGCCCAACCTGATACTCTGTCCCAATTTGTCATTCTGAGCGAAGGCCGCCGGAGTCGAAGAATCTCGGCGCGCGAAGACGCGCGCTTGAAACCCCGGATGGTATGATACCCATCTGATGGAGTACGCCAGCTACGCCCGCTTCTTGAATCCGTGATCCAGCATTCCGAGGCGGGTTGCGCAGTTTTCGCACAC
>DASQHV010000645.1:0-12591 GCA_035631915.1 Candidatus Acidiferrales bacterium
GCCGGCCGTAATCGGCGCGGGCGGCGTCGAGCGCGTCGTCGAGATCCAGCTCACCGCCTCCGAAAAGGCGGCTTTCGACAGTTCGGTCGGCCACGTGCGCGAACTGGTCGAAGCGATGGACAAAGTACTCGCGGCCAGAAATTCTCGCCCCAGTAGCCGTGCATCGGCTCGCCGACCGTGCAGTTGATTGGGTTCATGAAGAAGGCTTTGTAGTACGCTCCGCGGTAGTAGTAGCAGGTCAGCCGAAATCCGGCGGGCGCCCACATGATCAGCAGCGCCGGCGACCAAATCAGCCACGACGGCCAGAACCCCGGCCGATTGGCGCTGATCCAGGCCTTGGCCGATCCGTAAAGTTCAGGCGAGTAAAACGGCGAGAGGTAGTTGCCGAACCGGTAGTGAGCGTTCTGCAGCAGCGCCCAACTGGGATACACGACCAGGAAGAAGCCCAGGCCAACGAAATACGCGAGCCACTGCACCCACCAGTAGTCTCGTCGTTGAGTCTGGGCGAATCCGCTTCGCTCGATTGAGATTCCTCCGGCCATCCCGTCGCTCCTCTTCGCAGTCCTTCAGTTGCCGGCCGCGATCACTTTGTCCATCGCCTCGACCAGTTCACGCACGTGGGCGACCGAACTGTCGAACGCGGTCTTCTCCGCCGGCGTCAGTCCGATTTCAAGGACGCGCTCAACTCCGGCCGAGCCAATCACCACTGGCACTCCAGCGAAAAGCCCGTTCACGCCATACTCGCCTTCCAGGTAAGCGGCGCAGGGCAGCGGTTGCTTGCGGTCGAGCATGAACGCCTCGACCATCTTGTAAACGGCGGTGCCGGCCGCGTAGTACGACGAGGTTTTCATCAGGTCGACGATCTCGCCGCCGCCCTTGCGCGTGCGGACCTCGATCTCCTCGAGCCGTTTCGCGGGAATCAGCTTCTCGATCGGCTGCCCGCCTACGGTCGTGTAGCTCCGAATCGGCACCATGTCGTCGCCGTGACCGCCGAGCACCATCGCGGAAACGCTCTCGGTCGAAACGCCGAGCTCGGCTGCGATGAAAGTTCGGTAGCGCGCCGAATCGAGCACGCCGGCCTGCCCGACGATGCGGTTTTTCGCGAATCCGGTCACGCGCTTCAACTGCGTGACCATCGCGTCGAGCGGATTCGTCACCGCGATGATGAAGGAACCCGGTGCGTGATTCTTGATTGCGGTTCCGACGTCGGTCATCACCTTGGCGTTGATTTTGAGCAGGTCGTCGCGGCTCATCCCAGGCTTGCGCGGCGATCCCGAAGTGACGACGCAGCAATCGGCGCCGTCGATATCCTTGATGTTGGTGGTGCCCATGACGTTGACGTCGATACCGAGCACCGGCGCCGATTCGAGCATGTCGAGCGCCTTGCCCTGCGGCAGTCCGTCGATGATGTCGTAGAGGACGATGTCGCCGAGGCTGCGCAGAAAGCATAGATGGGCGCAGGTTGCGCCGACGTTCCCCGCTCCGATAAACGCGATTTTCTTCCGAGCCACGCTTCACTCCCGGTATGCGATGATTTCCTTCCTGAAGCCTACCTTATAGTGAGAATTTTGTTAATGAGCAACGCTTAAGTGAGTCGAATCGGCGGAAATCTGCGGAAGTTCCCGCTGGCCCCCAAAGGAGCGACAAATAGCAGCGTTCGCTAAAGTTGTGAAGCAGTATCGACGGTCGCGCGGCTTAGCCGTGACGGAGCCAGCGCGCCAGTTCCCGCGCCGACGGCCGCTTGCCGTACATCAGGATTCCGACCCGGTAGATTCGCCCGCACACAATCAGCGCCATGCCGATCGTGGCGAGCAGAAGAAAGAAGGACAACGCGATTTGCCACGCCGGCGGATCGTGTACGGCGATTCGCTCGAACATCAGCACCGGTGCGCAGAACGGAAAGATCGACGACACGATCGACACCATCGAATTCGGCGTCGTCGCCGTGGGCAGGATCATTGCCGAGGCGGCGATCAGCGGCAGGATGATCACGAAGTTCCATTGCTGCGCCTCGTCCACCGAGTTGAACGCCGCGCCGACGCTGGCGAAGATCGCGCTGTAGAGCAGATAGCCCAGGACATAAAAGAGGACGAAGTAGAGCAGCACCGACGGCGCCACTTCGAGCACGCTGATCGCGGTGCGGATGTACACGCTGCGCGAGGCGGCGAACGCCGCCATCGCGATCCACACTCCCATCTGCGTCAGCCCTACGCTGCCGGTGCCAAGGATTTTCCCGCTCATCAGCTCGTTCGCGGTGGTGGAGCAGAGCAGGACCTCGGTGATTCGCGACGCCTTTTCCTCCATCACCGACCGCATCACCATCACGCCGTACGAGAGCAGTGAGAAGAACATGATGAAGACCAGCAGCAGGACCACGGCGGCGCCGCGCAATGCGTTGAAGGCTGAAAACGAGGTGCCGGAGCGCACGACCTTCACGTCGACACGGGCCAGCGTCGCGGCCACGTCGCCTGCGGGATAACCGCCCTTGACGAGTCTCTCGGCGGCAAACGCGTACGACAGCGCCGACGCCATCCGCTGCTGGAACGCGAACTCGCCCAGCCGCCGCGTCGTCAACACGACTTCCTTTCTGGTGCGGGCGTCGCCGTCAATCCACACGTAACCGTCGATCGCCTCGAGATCGAGCTGATTGGTCAGCTGTTGACGCTCCTGGTTCGAAACCGAGGAATCGACTGACAGGTTGTATTGACTGCCCCACTCCCGCGACATTTCGCCGCGCGCCAGTTCGGCCAGCGCCGGGTTGTCGGTGGCCATCACGATGCGCAGTGGGCGGCCGCTGTCGCGAAACATGCCGCGCGCAGTCGAGGTCGTGATTAGCGTCGGCAGGATCAGGAACGTAGTCATCAGGATCGGCGTGACGAATGTCGAGAGCAGGAACGAGCGGGTGCGAACGCGCTCGCGGTATTCCCTCTTAGCGACGATCCAGACGTTGCGCAGCGAGATTTCAAACATCGCGTCTGGTCACGCGGTCGATGAAGATTTGCTCCAGCGACGGCTCCATCACCTGGAATCGCCGCACCCGCAGTGCGGCCGTCGCGTCGCGCAGCAACGCCTGCGAATCGGCGCCGGGCTTCAGTTGCAGCTCCGCGTGATTGCCGTAGTCGTTCAACGACTCGACCATCGGGTTGTCGGCCAGGAATGCGCCGTCGCCGTCGTAATCGATTTGCACGAAACGGCGCCCATAGCTCGATTTGATATCGCTGAGGCCGCCCGTCAGGACCGCCCGGCCGCGGTCGATCAGGCAAATCGAATCGCACAACTTCTCGACCTGGTCCATGCGATGGGTCGAAAAGAGAATCGACTTGCCGATCGTCTTGAGCGAAAGCAGCACGTCCTTGAGCTGCATCGAGTTCACCGGGTCGAGTCCGGCGAACGGCTCGTCCATGACGATCAACTCGGGCTCGTGTAGCAGCGCGGCAATGAACTGGATCTTCTGCTGCATGCCCTTGGACAGTTCCTCGACCCGCCGCTCGAGCCAGTCGACAATCTCCAGCCGCTCGGCCCACGCCTCCATCCGCTGGTCGGAGGTCGCGATCGAGAGTCCCGCCAGCTGGCCCAGGAATTCCAGGTTGGCGCGCACCGTCATGCGGCGATAGAGCCCGCGCTCCTCCGGCAGGTAACCGACTCGCATGAGCGCCGCGCGGCTGATCGGCGCGCCGAAGATTCGCACCACGCCGGCGTCGGGCTCGGTGATTCCGATCATCATGCGGATGGTGCTGGTCTTGCCCGCCCCGTTCGGTCCGAGCAGCCCGAAGATTTGTCCCGGCGAAATCGACAGCGAAAGGTCGTCGACGGCGACGTAGCCGCCGTACGACTTGCGGATGCGCTCCAGTTCTACCGTCGGCGGCATCGGGTGCTAGTCGCCGGCGGCTCCGGACGCGCGGGTGGTGTTCCGATTTGCGATACGCGGCACCCGGTTAATGCGCCCAGACCAGTTTGGGATCGCTCTCCCACGGATAAACGTGGACCATCCAGCCGAACACTTGTGGATAGAACCTTCCGCCCGCCGCGCTGCATGCTTCCCTGGTCGCGATCGAACCGTTGAAGCCGAACTTGGTCCAGTCGACCGTTTTCATGTCGACGCCCTTGGCGGGAAAGCAGAGATTGATGTGCCGATGCCATCGCGCGACGCTGAGCGGCACCCGCTCATTGAGCTGGTCCTCGGTGGCGTTCTTGCGGTCGGTGTACATCGCGCCGATCAACTTGTAACCGCCGTCCGGCGTGCGCTGATACAGCAGCGAGGTTGGCTCGGTCGGATTGAAGGTGAATGCGGCCTTCACCCCGTACCAGGTCTTGGTGAAATGCACCACGGGCTGTTTGATCTCGGGATGGAACGGCTTGAAGCCCTCTTTCTCCGCGGCGCGATAGTCCTGATATTTGGCCAGCGCAGTCTTCAAATCGGCTGTGAGAGCCGCTGCGCGCGCCTTGTCGGCGTCGGTCTCGGGCCGCTTCTCCGTGTACGCCATGTGCAGCGACATGTTTTTCATATCGCCGTGGCCCATGTGCATGTCGTGCTCCATTTCGGGAGTGTCCGACATCGCCTCCATCTCGCCCTCTTTCATGTTCGACGGATCGCCCATGGCCATGCCGCCCATCTGCGACATATCGTGGGCGAACCCATTAGCAGCGAGACCAAGGCCCCAGGCGAAAGCAAGCGCCATGACTGAATACTTCAACATCATGGTCCCGTTCCCCCTTTATTCATCAAGCCTACATGTTGTCCACGATCGCCTTGCCGAACTCCGAGCACTTGAGCAGCTTGGCGCCGGTCATCAGCCGTTCGAAGTCGTAGGTGACGGTCTTGTTGGCGATCGACTTCTCCAGGCCGCGCACGATCGCGTCGGCAACTTCCTGCCATCCCATGTGCTCGAACATCAGCACACCCGACAGGATCACCGAGCCCGGATTCACCTTGTCCTGATCGGCATACTTGGGCGCGGTGCCGTGCGTGGCCTCGAAAATCGCGTGTCCGGTCAGGTAGTTGATATTGGCGCCAGGCGCGATTCCGATTCCGCCGACCTGCGCAGCAAGAGCGTCCGACAGGTAATCGCCGTTCAGGTTCATCGTGGCGACCACGTCGAATTCATCGGGGCGCGTGAGCACCTGCTGCAGCGTGATGTCGGCGATCGCGTCCTTGACCAGCAGCTCGCCTGCAGGCGGCTTGCCGTTGCAATCGTCCCAGCCGACGGCTTTGCCCTTGTACTCGCGGCGCACCAGCTCGTAGCCCCAGTCGCGGAACGCGCCCTCCGTGTACTTCATGATGTTGCCCTTGTGGACGAACGTGACGCTCTTGCGCTTGCGGCGAATCGCGTAGTCCAACGCCGCGCGAATCAGCCGCTCCGAGCCCTCGCGCGAGACGGTTTTGATCCCGATTCCTGAAGTCTTTGGGAAACGGATCTTGGTGACGCCCATCTCATTCTGGAGAAAGTTGATGAGCTTCTTGGCCTCGGGCGACTCGGCGGGCCACTCGATTCCGGCGTAGATGTCTTCGGTATTCTCGCGAAAGATCACGACGTCGAGCTTCTCGGGGCGTTTGACCGGACTCGGCACGCCGGTGAAATAGCGCACCGGCCGGAGGCATACGTAGAGATCGAGCATCTGGCGCAGCGCGACGTTCAGCGATCGGATGCCGCCGCCGATCGGCGTCGTGAGGGGTCCCTTGATGCCGACCAGGAACTCGCGAAACGCGTCGACCGTTTCGTCGGGCAGCCAGGTGTTCCAACTTTTGAACGGCTTTTCGCCCGCGAAGACTTCCATCCAAGCGATTCTGCGCTTGCCGCCGTAAGCCTTCTTCACCGCGTTGTCGAACACGTACTGCGAGGCACGCCAGATGTCGCGGCCGGTGCCGTCGCCCTCGATGAACGGAATGATCGGTTGGTCGGGAACGTTCAGGGTTTGGTTGGCGCCCAGAGTGATCTTTGCGCCGTCGGTCGGAACCTTGATGTACTTGTACGCCATCGGTGTCGCTATTCGCCTCTAGTCGGGAAAGTATCCGGTAATCATATAAGAAAGATCCGCCGATGCCAGCGTTGCGAATCAGGAAATCGCTGTTGGGCAATCGTGGAAAGGGTCTGGTCGCGCGCACTGTCAAAGCATAGAGTGCGCGGCAATTGGCTTAATCACCTCAGCAAAACCAATCAGCACAGGAGGAAATCATGACGGTCGCGATCGTGTGCACTGCGATGCTCGGACTGCTTCTGTTTGCACTTGGTCTGAACGTTTCCCGCTCTCGCGGAGTCGATAAGGCGGGCGCATATCCCAACGATCCCGCGGATCCGTTCTTCAAAAGCATGCGGGCGCACGCCAACACCGCCGAGTACGCGCCGATGCTGGCGGTGCTGATGCTCATCGCGGGCGAGCGAAATCCCGGAACCTGGGTGCTGTGGACGATGGGCATCGCGGTGGCGAGCCGCTATCTGATCGTGGCGGGGATGCTGGCGTCGGAGACGCTCGCGAAGCCGCATCCGCTGCGATTCGTCGGCGCGACCGGAACATATCTGACGGGAATCGCGCTGTGCGTGGCGGTGCTGATGTCGGTGTGAGTTTCTAAGCTCGGCGAAAAGTCTCGGGAGGGGTGTGAGCCGGCGCTATCGTGGGCCCCACCATACCGCGCGGTCATCTCCAAGACTCGATCCTGAGCCCTCTTACTCGGCGAAACTCGCCGATGTTGCGCGTAACGAGAATTGCCTTCTCGTGAATGGCGTGCGCCGCAATCAGGAGATCCATCGCACCGATCGAGCGTCCCACCGATTCGAGATGCGCGCGAACCTCAGCGTAGACAACCGCCGCGTCTGTGGGCCAGTCGAGCACCTTTGCGAACCCCAGCAGCGCGCGCACCGCCTCCGCGCCCTGAGCGCGCTCGCGCGACTTCATCACGCCGGTCCACAATTCGGCGGCAACGATTGACGAGATTGCGGTCTCGGCTGGGTCGACGCGCTCGAGTCGGCGCTGAATGGCGGGCGTCCGACCGCGCATCGCGTCGATGCACACGTCGGAGTCGAGCATCAGCCGCGTCACTTAAGGGGCTCGACCTTTTCGGGCGCCTGGTCGCGGATCCGCTTCGGATAGTCCGCCGGGAGCTGGGGCGCCCGCTTGAAGTACTCGTGCCACGTGCGCGGGCGCGCCGTCAGTATCACCCGCTCGCCGTCGCGTTCGATCAGGACTTCGTCGCAGGCGAAGCGAAATTCCTTGGGGATGCGCACGGCCTGGCTGCGGCCGGTGCGGAAGACCTTTGCAACGCTACGCTTCATACCCTTTGATATATATCAATGATGCATATCATTTTTCAATGCCCGTGAGTCGGCGTAGTTCACGCCGCCTGCGAGCGCCGCTTCCGCTCCAAGCTTCGGCATTTCAAAACATACGGGGTCCGGAGTTATACTGTGCCGCGCCGCGCTAGAACCAGGAGCACGCATCCGATGGACTTCACGTATACGCCCGAACAGGACAAGTTTCGCGCCGAACTGCGCGCTTGGCTCGAAAAAAATTCCGCCGAAGCTTTCGGCAGCAAGGGCGAGGGCCTCGGCGGCTCGACCGCCAGCCTGCTCGACGTGCGCGACGACCAGCGCTGGAATCAGCTGCTCGACTACCACCGCCGCCTCTACAAGGCCGGCTACGTTGCGCTGCACTGGCCCAGGGAATGGGGCGGTGGCGGCGCGGGCATGATCGAGCAATCCATCTACCAGGACGAAGTGCTGCGCCTCGGTCTGCCGCTCTACGGCGCCAATCAGCTCGCGCTCGATCGCATCGGCCCGACCATCATGCACCTCGGCACCGAGGAGCAGAAAAAGCGCCATCTCGCACCGATGCTCACCGGCGAGAAAATCTGGTGCCAGGGCTACTCGGAACCCGGCGCCGGCTCCGACCTGGCCGGCCTGCAGACGCGCGCCGTGCTCGACGGCGACACGTTCGTCGTCAACGGGCAGAAGGTCTGGACAAGTTTGGCGCATCGCGCGGACTGGCAGGTGCTGCTGGTGCGCACCGATCCGAGCGCGCCCAAGCACAAAGGCATCTCGTATTTGCTGGTCGACATGCACAGCCCCGGAATCACCGTGCGGCCGTTGGTTCAGATAACCGGCGACGCGGGATTCAATGAAGTATTTTACGACAACGTGCGCGTACCGAAGGAAAACCTGGTCGGCGAAGTGAACGCGGGATGGCAGGTCTCGATTGCGACGCTGATGTACGAGCGCGTTTCCGGCGGCACGCGGCATCCAGTGGAGCGCACAATCGGCGAGCTGCTCGATCTCGCGAAGAAGGTCGATTTCCAAGGCGTGCCCGCATGGCGGCATCCGTACGTCCGCCAGAAGCTGGCGCAGTTCGCGACCGAATCGCGATGCCTGCGGCTTAGCCGCTACCGCTCGCTGACGGCGCAACTGAAAGGCAAGCTCCCCGGCGCTGAGAGTTCATTCGGCAAGCTCTTTGCCACCGAGTTGAACCTGCGCGTCGCGATGTTCGCGGACGAGATGCTCGGCCCATTCGGTGCCGTGGACAGCGGGAGCCGAGGTTCGGTCGAAGGCGGCCGCTGGATGCATCGCACGCTCGCAGCGCGCGGCCTGACGATCGCGGCGGGGTCGAGCGAGATCCAGCACAACATCATCGGCGAGCGCGTCCTCAAGCTGCCCAAGGGATGAGAGCTCCGGCGCCGGCCGAAGCTTCAATCCTGTCGCCGACTGCAACTGCAGCGATTCTGACGGCTGTCGCGATGCTGCTGCGCGTCGCATTTGTCGGGCGTCAGAGTTTCTGGGGCGATGAAGCAGCGACCGCCATCTTCGCGCGAATGCAGCCGCGCGACATGCTGCAGCTGCTCACGACGCACGAATCCGCCATGGCGATGTACTTCGTGCTGGCGCGATTCTGGACGGTGCTCGGCGACGACGAGGCGACGCTCCGGATGTTGTCGGTCATCTTCGCAGCGGCGACGGTTCCGCCCCTGTATTTTCTGGCGCGCCGTCTGGCCGGCGCGCGCGTTGCTACAGTCGCGACGCTGCTCTTCGCTGTCAACGCCTTCGCGATTCGTTATGCCCAGGAGGCGCGCTCGTACAGCCTATGGCTGCTGCTCGTAGTCGCGTCGTGGATCTACTTCTTGCGACTCGTAGAGCGCCCGGTCCGCTGGAATGTGGCCGGCTACATTGCGGCAGGCACGCTCGCCGTGTACGCGCACTTCTTTGCAATTTTCTCTCTCGCAGCGCAGTGGCTGGTGGTTTTTTTGGGCGATCCGCAGCGCCTGCGATTGCGTCCGCTGCTCGTAGGCGGCTTTGCAATCGCGATACTGAGCGCGCCGCTGCTGGTGGCATTGCGGTTGGGCGACGTCGGTCAGACCGCGTGGATCGAGCCGATAAAATTCCTGACGATTCAGCAGACGGTCTACGGATTTTCCGGATCTCTTACGGGTGGACCGGTGGCGTGGTTGTTGCCGGCAATCTGCGTCGGGCTTGCCGGTTTCGGGATGCTCGCAATGTATCATTCGTCGCGCGGGTCGATCGAAGCGGCACGGAACTTTCGCTTCGTCGTATTGGGGCTGGCAGTTCCGATCGCGGGCTTGGTCGTCGTGTCGTTAGCGAAACCCACGTTCGTCCCGCGGTATGCTTTCGAATCTCTGCCATTCTTTTCGATCCTGGTCGCGATCGGTCTGTGCAAAGCTCGGCGGTCTGTTGTCGGCGCATCAGGACTGGCGGCGATAGTTTGTCTCTCGCTCTACCAGGACTACCGCTATTATCGCGTTTACCCTCGCGACGACTGGCGCGCCGCGACCGCATACCTACTCGGCAATTCAAGTCCCGGCGACGCCGCGATCCTGTTTTCAGAAGTGAATCGATGGCCGTACGAGTACTACGTGTCGCGTCTCGGATCGCCGCCGCGGCGCCCTACGCTGATATACCCGGACTGGGATCGCCAGTTTCGCATCGCGGGCGCTTACGCGCTCGACCCCCGCGCGTTACCCGCGCGCGAAGCCATCGTGATGAAAGTGATTGACGAAGCGCCAGCGCGATTTCCGCGAATCTGGCTGGTGCAATGCGCCGATCGCAACCCCATGGTCGGGAATGATGTCGCGATGGACAAAATTCTCGCCGCTCTGAGCAAGCGTTATCGCGCCATTTCCGAAAAAGGTTTCTTCGACATTCAAGTGACGCTGTACGAGCGCACCCGCGAGCCTTGAACCGGCTTCGCCGTCTTCGATTTCACATCGGCCGTGATGCGGGGTTTGAATCAGCAAGATGAAAACGATCGTCAATTCCAAAACGCTGGCGCGCGCAGGACGAGATGCGGACATATCGTATGCGATTGTCGGGTCGCCGCTCGGACGCCTGCTCGCAGCATGCACAGATCATGGGATTTGCTTCTGCGGCATCGGCGATTCCGATCGCGCGTTAGTCGACGAACTCCGCCACGACTATCCTAAAGCAAACCTGAGGCCCGGCGGTGCGAAGACTGCGGACTTCGCCGGCGCGATCGCGAAATATCTCGACGGTCGCACGGCGCTGCCCGATCTGCCGCTCGACGTTCGCGGCACGCCGTTCCAGCTGAAGGTGTGGAACGAACTGCGTGGGATTCCCGCGGGCGAGTCGCGCTCGTACACCGAAATCGCGCGCCGGATCGGGCGGCCGCGGGCGATTCGCGCGGTCGGCACCGCAAACGGTGCGAACCCGGTATCGATTCTCATCCCGTGCCATCGAGCCTTGCGTGCGTCCGGCCATCTGGGCGGCTACCGATGGGGTCTCGAGCGCAAGCGCCGGCTGCTCGAGCTCGAAGCGCGCTGCCGAAAAGCAGGTTGAACGAGCGGACTTGGGGCTGGCGCGCAAATTTGCTTAAGATTCACGCCAGGCGCTAGCATCGCCGGTTCGGGAGGATGCCATGAATCTCGCTGACATCGATCTCAACAACCTCGACCTGTTCGTTCGGGGTGAACAGTACGAGGCGTGGCGCGTGCTGCGCGCCGCGGCGCCGGTCCACTGGCAGGAACGCATCCCGGGACAGGGGTTCTGGTCCGTCACCCGCTACGACGACGCGCTCAAGGTCTACCACGATCCCGACACCTACAGCAGCGAGCGCGGAATTTCGCTGCAGTTCACCACCGCGGGCGCCAACGCCAGCGAGGAGCAGGCGGGCTTCGGCCAGATGATGATCATGACCGATCCGCCGCGACACGGAAAAATCCGCTCGCTGATCAACCGCCGGCTGACGCCCCGCGCCGTCGCGCTATTCGAGCCGCAAATCCGGCAGATCACCACAGACGTTATCGACGCTGTCATCGGCCACGGCGAGTGCGATTTCGTGGTCGACGTCGCGGCCAAGCTGCCCACCGCCGTCATTTGCGAGATGATGGGCATCCCGCGCGAGTACTGGGACCAGATGTTCTCGCTCGGCAACCAGTCAATCGGCACCGACGACCCCGAATACCAGCAGGGCCGCTCGGCCGCCGACACGGGGATGGCCGCGCAGGCGCAGGTCTTCAGCCTCTTCTCGAAGTGGATCAGCGAGCGCCGGACCAATCCCGGCGACGACTTGATCAGCGCGCTGATTCACGGTGACGTCGACGGCGCCAAGCTCACCGACCTGGAAGTTCTATTTAACTGCTTCCTGCTGATCATCGGCGGACAGGAGACGACGCGCAACGCGACCTCCGGCGGAATCCTGGCGTTGAACGAGAACCCGGCCGAGGGCGCCAAGCTGAAGCGCGACCCGTCACTGCTGCCGGTCGCGATGGAAGAATTTTTGCGCTGGACCAGCCCGGTCACGCACATCATGCGCGTCGCCAAAAAGGACGGGGAGCTGCGAGGGAAGAAAATCCTGAAGGGTCAGCGGGTCGTGATCTGGAACGCGTCAGCGAATCGCGACGAATCGATGTTCGCGCATCCGGACGTGTTCGATATCACGCGCACGCCCAACGATCACCTCGCGTTCGGCCACGGCGAGCATTTCTGTATCGGCGCCAACCTGGCGCGCCTGGAGTTGCGCGTGATGATCGAGGAAGTCGCGCGGCGATTCCCCGACCTCGAACTGAGCGGCCCCGTCGAGCGGCTGCGCTCGAACTTCGTCGCCGGCATCAAGCACATGCCGGTGCGCTTCAGACCGGGGCGCGCGAGCGCGGGCACTCCGGCCAACGCGTAAGATCAAATTCCCTGGATGGGCGACGCCCAACGCGAGAAGACGGTGTCGGCCGTCCGCTCGAGCGCCGGCATGAATTCGTCCGACTGCGCAGTCATCGCGTCGGCGGAGATTTTCTCGCGTTCGAGATCTCTCGCGAACGCCGTCGCCATCGCGCGCACTCCCTCGCTCGTCACCTCGAAGTGAAACTGGAGCGCGTAGGCGCTGCGACCGTAGCGGAACGCCTGGCACGGCGTTTTTTCCGAATGCGCGAGCGGCACCGCGCCTGACGGCAGCTCGAAGATGTCGCCGTGCCAGTGAAACGGCGTCAGCGATTCAGGCAGACCGCGCATCAGGCGATCCTGCCGCGCCGCATCGTCGAACCGAATCGGATGCCAGCCGATTTCCTTGCCCGCGGGATTGCGCTCTACCTTCGCTCCCAGAGCCGCCGCCACAATCTGTGCACCGAGGCAGACCCCGAGCACC
>DASQHV010000646.1:0-7694 GCA_035631915.1 Candidatus Acidiferrales bacterium
CAAGCCCATCTCGCCATTAGGATCCGTGCCGCAGGAATCGTTGCAAACGCTCACCCGGCGCCGGTACCAGTCCAGAATGACGTCATCGACCGAGACACCGGCATTAGTCAGTTGATTTCTCAGTAGCTCGCCGCTTGGACAAATACCGCCGATGTCGCAGCTGTTGTGCAAGTGCATAGTTGGTATCGCCGGATTATACAGTTTGATCTCTGCGTCGCTTGCCAGAGGTCCCGCAACCGGGCGCTGCGGGCACGGATCGCCGAGCGCGCCAAATGGATTCGGCGCTGAATACACCGCCACTGCGGCGACATTCGGCCGATTGAGCGCGTACAGAATTCCCATCGCGGCGCCATTCGACCATCCGGTTACGTAGATTCGATCCCCGTCGACGCCGCCCGCCGCGATGCGCGTCGCGATAAAGTGATCGATTGCCGCCGCATCCGCGTTCTCACGCCATGTCGTTTCGCCGATCTTCACATCGCCACTCGGATTCAACTGCCTATACCAATTGTCCCAGCCAATACCCTTGTTGTCGGGGAATGGGTAGTAGTGAGTAGTATTTCGTCCTTCCGGAGCAAGAACTATGTAGCCGAAATGTTTCGGATCGGCGCTGAGTGAGACGGAGTTCTGATACTCAAGTAGATTGGTCTGAGTAATCCATCGAGCCGAAAAAAGCGACGGATGCAGGAATACGATCATCGGCAGCTTGCGCGATGCGTCCGCCGAAGCCGGCTCGTAGTCGCAGGCGTAGCGGTCGGTGCCGTCGAAGTCCTTCCACGGCCCCAGCAATTTTCCGTCGCCGCAACTGGGCGCCGAATCGGGAAACACCGCCGCCGATGGATCTCCGAACGGTCCGCACGCCGTCGACGACGCGCCGGGATTGCTCGAGTTTCCGCAGGTCACTGCAGCCAGCGCAATCGCCGCACACATCACCCGCTTCATCACCGCGAATCGTGCGCTCCCGTTTCCTCGACTCTCCAACCGCCTTCACCTGTTTCGTTGGTTCGTTGTTCCTTGAGCGAACGGAAGTCTATCATTGGCGTTCCGGAGGATTCATCAGATGGAACTGCGCACGCTTGGCGTCGACGCGTTGACCGACGCGCTTCCCGGAAGCGAACTTGCGGCTTTCGCCCGCAAGATCGAGAAGCTCGGCTACGGCGCCTTTTGGTTTCCCGAAGCCTTTGGACGCGATCCGTTTGCGCAGGCCGCGCTTCTGCTCGGCGCGACCGACAAGCTAATCGTCGGCACCGCGATCGCGAACGTCTGGAAGCGTGACCCCATGGCCATGATCGCCGGCGCGCGAACGCTGGCCGAGATCTATCCCGATCGCTTCGTGCTGGGAATCGGAATCAGTCACGGGCCGATGATGTCGCGCGTTGGCATCAACTACTCCAGACCGCTGAGCTACATGCGCGATTACCTCGCGCGCCTGAAATCGGCGCCGTACGGAGCGCCCGCGCCGGCAACTGAGCCGCCGATCCTGGTTGCGGCGCTGTTGCCGAAGATGCTGGCCCTGGCGGCGGCCGAGACTGACGGAACCCTGCCGACGTACATCACGCCGGCGCGCACCGCTCAGATTCGCACTCAACTCGGACCGAGGAAATTGCTCTGCGTGCAGCAAGTCGCGATGCTCGAGACCGACGCGAGCAAGGCGCGCGCCGCGATTCGCGGAGTCATCGCGTTCTATCTCGGTCTTCCAAACTATCTGCGGAGTCTCAAGTTGATGGGCTTCGGCGACGACGATTTCGCGAACGGCGGCAGCGACCGCCTGGTCGACGCGATGGTCGCGTGGGGCGGCGAGAAGAAAATCCGCGAGCGTATCGCGGCGCACTACGATGCGGGCGCGACCCACGTCTGCATAACTCCCGTGCGCTCCGACGGCAGCCCTCGGCAACGCGCGACGCCCGACGATCGCGCACTGGAAGCATTGGCGCCGCATTGAAATGCAATGTTGCGATGAACTGAGTAATCGGCGCGCGGCAATCTGACTATTGGAGAACTTATGCAGGTCGATCACGACGAGGTAATGCGCAGGGTGGCGGAGATCTCACCCGCGCTCGCCCGCCGCGCGCGCGAATCCGACGCCGCGCGCCGGCTCGCACCCGAAAGCATGGCCGCGATGGTCGCCGCCGGGGTGTTTCGGATTCCCCAACCGAGCGCGACTGGCGGCTACGAGCTGAGCTTGCGAACCCTTGCCAACGCGGTGACCGCACTCTCCGAGGCCTGCCCGTCGTCGGGATGGGTTCTGATGGTCATGGGGGCGCATCACTGGTGCATGGGTTCGTTTCCCGAGGCCGCGCAGGACGAAGTATTCGGCGGCGGGCGCGACGGTCTGGTCGCCGGCACGCTCTCTGGCCAGGGCACGGCGCGAGCGGTGGACGGCGGCTTCATCGTAGATGGCCGCTGGCAATTCTGTAGTGGTGTCGACCATTCAAACTGGGTGATGCTCGGTTGCTCCGACGCTGAAACGCATGGTCCGCTGGTTCACGTCGTGGTACCGCGCGCTGAAATCGAAGTCGATGACACCTGGCACGTGATGGGCCTCAGCGGGACCGGCAGCAAGGACGTTGTCGCGCACGCGCTGCACGTTCCCGCGCATCGCAGCATCGACACGCGGGCACTGTTTCGCGGCGCCAGTCCGCACGCGTCGCGCCATCGCACTAATCTCTATCGCTTGTCGGCCGAGGCGATGCTCTCAACGTCGGTTGCGACCGCGGTGCTCGGTTCTGCGAAGTGCGCGCTGCAACAATTCGTCGAACGTACGCGGGAACGCCGGGTCATCCTGACCGGTGCGCGCAAGGCCGAACACGGACCGACGCAGGTCCGCCTGGCCGAGGCCGCCGCTGAAATTCGCGCGGCCGACCTATTGATCGACAGCGTGCTTGGTGAATTCGATGCGCTCATGGCGAGCGGCGCGGCCTTCTCCAGCGCGCATCGCGTGCGCGCGAAATGGCATGCCGCATACTCGGCGGAGCTGTGCCGTCGCGCGATTGCCCGCATGTTCTCCGGCTCGGGCGCCCACGCGGTTTACGCCGGCAGCGCGCTGCAGGCCGCGTTCAGGAACATCAACGTCGGTGCGCAACACGCCAGCATCGATTTCGACAATGCCGCCGAGTCGTACGCAGGCTCGCTCCTGGGGCTGAAGTCTTGATCACTGAATCTCGCTATGCGGCAGCGCGCGCAGACACTCGGAACACAGCAGCCAACAGGTGTCGCCGCCCGCCGGCACGACCAGGATCGCCGCAATCGAAATACTGTGTCTGCCGCATCGATTGCATCGCTGCGGTTCGCCGCTCAGGCCGTCCGCGTCGCGCCGCTCGGCGATCGCCGCGGGATCGTCGATCAACTCGACTCGTATAAGGTTCTCGTAAGTTTCCACGCTGTCCCCCAAAATCGAGCGTGAACCAGCCGCACCGTAGCGGCCGGTGAATTGGAGTCGCGAAATTTCGAGGATTTGCCGACGTGACTCAAACCGCCGGCGCGGTCGTTTAGTTGGAAGAGACTCGCATCAACTGTGCCAGCTTGTCGGCGCATACCACCAACTGCCGTCCCTGGCGAATGACGAATCGATCCCGCTCCAGTTGTGCCAGATGCTCGGTGACCCGCGGCCGCGACGCTCCCACCAGGTTTGCGATGTCCTTGTGGCTGAATGAAACCCGAAGCAGCGTGCCCCGCGACTCCTGGATTCCGAAATCCGAGCACAACTCCAGCAGCGTTATCCCGATGCGCTGATGCAATCCCAGGTTCAAGAAACTGGAGCTCCGCAGCAGCATTCGATACCACTGCTTCAGGTCATTCTGGCGAAATTTTTGAAAGACCGACTCGCCCGACTTCGCCGCCACCGCGTTGAACGCCGCCCAGCTGATGCTGCCGACGCGGCAATCGTTATAGGCCTCGCATTGAAAGTTCGAGCGGCTGAGCGGCAGCGCGGGAAACTCCGGTATCGGCCCGGGCGGCACCAGCGCGACCGTGACCCGCTCGCTGCGCGCGTTGCGGCAAGTAATCCGCGCGATACCTGATAACAAAATGTGAGCTTCGGATGAAAGCGCGGCTTCACGCAGAATTACTTCGCGGCGCTTGAAGTTTGCCAGCGCTAGGACTTCGGCCAGCATCGTCAGTTCGGAGGCCGAGAGCCAGGACAACGCTTTGAGGCGGATTAGACGATCGAGATCGCTGTCGCGGGGATTCTTGGTTTCATTCAATAGCGCTCCCTCTGGAGCATCAACCACACTACTCTTCCAAGTGTGAAATGAAAAACCGAATGTTATCTACCGGACAATTTCAATGTCCGCTGGATAACCACAAGAATGCTTCGCAGAGAACAGCAGGCATATGGCGGCGTGCCGTATGGTCGTCACTGGCACGTTAATTGGCCCTCATGGTGATTTTTTTCGCTTCTACGCTCCGGACGAGTTGCCACGCGCCGAGGCAAGAAACGCCTCCAGTCGATCGCGCCGAACGACCCAGTGGTGATTGTCGCGTTGGATCAGATGCCGGCGCTCGAATCCGATCAGGTGCTCCGTGATTCGCGGCCGCGACGCACCCACCATCTCCGCCAGGTCCTTGTGCCGCGCCGCCACCGTGAGCCGGGTCCGTTTGCCTTCGGGTTCGCCGAAGTTCTCGCTCAACTCCAGCAAGATCAGAGCCAGCCGCTCCTCCAGCGAGCAACCCATGAAATTTGAGCAACGCAGTTGCACCAAATCCCAACGCCCCGAGTAGTTCTGCGCCATCCGCTTGAAATCCGACGAGCCGATTCCGAGCGCTATCTCGATGAACGTATTCAAGTCGAGCGATCCAATCCGGCATTCACTCACTGTCTCGCAGCGGAACTTGAAGTCAATTCCAGACGCCGGCAGCGGGAACCCCGGGATCATCCCCGGCGCGAGCAGGGTCACCGTAGTGCGCTCCCCTTTGCGGTTACGGCAGGTGATCCGCGCAACGCCCGACAACAGGATATACGCCAATTCGGGCGCATGCCGGTCGTCGAAGATGACGCTGCGCTTTTCGATCACGTTGACGGTCATCGCGCCCACCACCCGATCGAGCTGTCGCTTCGTGAGCCAGGAGATGTTCTTCAGCCGCCTTAGTCTTAGGACCCCAGCGGCTCGCGCTGTCACCATCCGGCCAATATAGCAGAGCCGCTCGCGCCCACCGCCCCGAGCCTCGACATTCATTCGTCGAGCTTGGTAACCGACGTAACTGATACAAGCCGGTTTGAAATGGATTTCCCCAAATTCGAGGCATAGCTTCGACTCTCAAGAGAGCACTTGTGATCGTCCTCTCGCTCCGCTCCATCGTGCACGCGCGGACAAATAGTCAGTCGATCCAACACCCCGCAACAGCTTCGATCCGATTGCTCGAATCGGTGTTGCGGGAGTTTCGCAGCGCAGGCTCGTTCGCTCTGTTCGTCGCCAGGCTCGCAATCCACGTCGTGTTCCGAATCGAGATTCATTCACCGCGCGTCACGCAACGGAATCCTGAGGACGAGGCCAACCTCGCCACCGTGATCGCAGCCATGAAGCTGCACCATCGATAGCCGGCCGCCGCAGCTCTCCGCTTCCATCCTGTCCGCCACAATTTTGCCGCCGCCAAACCGGATCGCCATTTTGCGGACGCCTCAGCTGTTGCATTTCGACCGTCTGAATTTCACGACCCTCGCTATTCCGTCCTTCTTTTATCCCTGAATCGCGCATTCCTGCCTCGGCCGCTCGAGGTCGTCATCCTTATCACTCGCGCAAAGGGGCACAGACCTTGCCTTGTAGTGCAGTGTGAACCTGAAAGTATTCGCTGGCGTCAACTGCGGGCCGCGACCACTCTACGCGCGCTCCACGAGCTGGCCGACTCTAGCCGTCATAGTGCTGGTGCTCACGGCTGGCACTGGCGCCGGGCATCAGTTGCGCGCCAACGCCACAGACTGGATTAGTGCATTGACGGCTGCGGGCTGCCGCGTTGCCGCGAACGCAGTCGACAGCTTCGATCGAATCGACGCCGCCCACGTCGCCCACCTCGGCTCGCAGGCCGCCGACCGGATGTATCTGGTCGAACGCTATCGCGTCGCGCGCGTCGAGCGTATCAGCGACTCCGACAAACCTTGGATAGCCTTGGTCGTGGCGGCGCTGCTCGTCGTGCTGGCCGTGCTTGAACGTCTTGACGCGATCGTTGCGGCCAATTCAGTTGGGGCCGGTTCCGCTAGTACGAAGTCAGAGGCCAAGCCGGTCCCGAATCAAATCTTCCATCCGCCGGCCATGGAGCCCGCGACACCGCCACGTTCTCGCATTCAATGTCTCGGCGCGCAGAACGAGAGTGAAATCATCGCGCGCCACGCCGACCGTCCCGCGACCCGCAGTGTCGCGGCGGTTTTACGACACCGCATCAACTGACTGCCCGCTCCGTACCTCGGCCCTCGCGTCCCTGCTCACCGAACCCGCTGCGATTCCGCGCCACTGCGCCACCGCGCTGGGATTGCCAAGCACCGAACCGCTGTATTAACGACGAGTCTGATATCTCGTTCGTGGGGAGTTGGTCATGGCAAAGGACGGCGTTCTGTCGGGAATCCGGGTCATCGATTGCGGCACTTACATCGCGGGGCCGGCCTCGACCACTGTCATGTCGGATTTTGGCGCCGATGTTTTCAAGATCGAGCGTCCGCAGGGCGGCGACCTGTTCCGCATGTTTCCGCATCTGCCGGGTTCGCCGAAGGCGGACTTGAACTACTGCTGGATCCTGACCGGCCGCAACAAGAAGAGCGTCGCGCTCGACCTCGGCAGTCCGGATGGCCGCGAGGCGCTGGTCCGCCTGGTCAAGACCGCCGACGTTTTCGTGACCAACTATCAAACGCAGCTGCTCGAGAAGTTCAATCTGACCTGGGACGATCTTCGCGCCGTCAACGACCGGCTGATCTTCGCGCACATCACCGGCTACGGCGAAGACGGCGACGACGCGGATTTGCCCGCCTTCGACGCGCTGGCCTATTGGGCCCGCTCAGGTCTGATGACCAGTGTTACCGGCCGCGACGGAACTCCGAGCGGCCCGCGGCCCGGCATCGGAGACCATCCGACTGCGATGGCGTTGTTCGGTGCGATCATGCTCGGCCTCTTCAACCGCGAACGCACCGGACACGGATCGAAGGTCGGCACGTCGCTGATGGCGAGCGGGGCGTGGGCGCACGCCTGCGACATCCAGGCCAGGATGTTCAACGCTCACTTTCCCAAGCCGGCTCCTGGAGCGAGTCCGATCAACCCGCTCTCGTCGGGCTACATTACGCGCGACGGAAAAGTTTTTCTGCTCGTGCAACTCGATCCCGACATCGAGTTCCCGCGGCTGTGTCGGATGCTTGGTGCGCCCGAGCTCGCAACCGATCCGATGTTCGCGACTGGCGAGGCGCGCACCGCGCACTCGGCCGAGTTGTCCGCGATCCTGCAGTCGCAGTTCGAGTCGAAGGACCTCGCCGAGTGGCGGCGCCACTTCAAGGAGTTCGACATCAAGTGGTCGTCGCTGCCGACGCTCGACGACGTCGTCGCCGATCCGCAGATGCGCGCGTCGGGCGCGTTCGTCAAGCTCGATCTCCCGGGACACGGCACCGTCGAGACCATCAGCAATCCGATCTTCGTGGCGGGATCCGAAAAGCGCCGCGCGCAGGCGGCGCCGGACGTCGGTGCGAACACGCGCGAAGTGCTGCGCGCGCTCGGCTACGC
>DASQHV010000647.1:0-3579 GCA_035631915.1 Candidatus Acidiferrales bacterium
CGAAATGCAACTACTGCGCGCATCGCGTCGAGCTCAACCTCGAGCCCGCGTGCGTCATCGTGTGCCCCACGCAGGCGATAATTTCCGGTGACCTGGACGACGCGCGCAGCCGCATCAGCCGCATCGTCGCCTCGCATAACGTCAGCGCGCGCAAGCCTGAGAAAGGTACGCAGCCGAAACTTTTCTATGTCGGCATCGACGTCGACCTCCTAGAACCTACCGCGCCCGCGCATCGCGATACGCATCTCTGGGCCGACAAGCAAGCCGGCGAAGACCCGTACAAATTTCCCGACGCCGATGCCGCCGATTCCGCACCGGGCGCACCGCGCGTCGTCTATGACGTCGCACATCCTGCGCCGTGGGGATGGAAAATCGCGGCCTACCTGTGGACCAAGAGTATCGGTGCCGGCGTGCTGATCGTCGCGGCGACTCTGCTCGCACTCGGCCACACGCCCGACGCGATGCTCGGCGTCGGCAGTCCGCTCCTTGCGATGCTCTTCACTGCTGCGACCACCGCATTGTTAATCTGGGATCTGAAGCGTCCCGATCGCTTCTACTACTTGCTCACCAAACCGAATCTCAGTTCCTGGGTGGTGCTCGGCGCCTACGTGCTGATTGCCTATAGTGGATTCTCATTTCTCTGGCTGCTCGACTATCTCATCTTCGCTCGTCTCGATTACTACATAGTATATCCGTCTGCCGCACTGGCTATTGCCGCCGCTTGCTATTCCGCCTTCCTGTTTGCGCAAGCTAGGGGCCGCGACCTGTGGCAGAGCCCGGTCTTTCTCTGGCACCTGCTGTTTCAAGCCGTCGTGGCAGGCGCCTCGACGATTCTCCTCGCCGACGCGCTCATTGGCTCTGACAACGCACGTGACGCTGCTCTCCCAAAGATCATGCTGGTCGCGCTCGCCGCAAGCCTGGCCGCGATACTTGGCGAAATTTTTCGCGCCGCTCCCCGCAAAGAAGTCCGGATGGCGATCGGCCTGATGACCCGCGGCGAACTGGGCTTCCGGTGCTGGCTCGGCGCGATCGGAATCGGTCTCCTGCTTCCAATGCTCCTGCTCGCTGCCTCCACAGGCGCCCCGCTCGCGTTCGAAGGCTTTGCCGCAATCAGCGCGCTGTTCGGAGTCTGGGCATTCGAATCGGTATTCGTCAAAGCCGGACAGGCAGTACCACTGAGTTAACAACTGACTATTGAAATGAGCATTTTGCCCGAACCGCTAAGTCCGACCGCGAGAGATCTCGACGCACCCGCTGGCGGCCTCGCCAGCTATCCGCCAACCGACAAGTGGGACAACTGGACTGAATTCGATCCTGCGCATTGGCCGCGAAAGGTCGAGCGCCGCTATTCGATCGTTCCCACTATATGCTTCAACTGCGAAGCCGGATGCGGTCTGCTCGCGTACGTCGACAAGGACTCGCTCAAGATTCGCAAATTCGAAGGCAACCCCGAGCATCCCGGCAGCCGCGGCCGCAACTGCGCCAAAGGCCCCGCCACACTCAACCAGGTCAACGATCCCGAGCGGATTCTGCATCCGCTGCGACGGGTCGGCAAACGCGGCGAGGGAAAGTGGGAGCGCATCACCTGGGACGACGCCCTTGACGGTCTCGCCGCGCGCATCCGCAAGGCACTCGTCGAAGGACGCCGCAACGAAATCATCTATCACGTCGGCCGCCCCGGCCATGAGCTGATTTACAATCAGCGCGTGCTTCATTCGTGGGGCATCGACGGTCACAACAGTCACACCAACGTATGCTCCGCCGGCGCGCGCACCGGTTATGCGTTCTGGCACGGCGCCGACCGTCCGTCGCCGGACCACGCCAACGCGCGATTCATCCTGCTGCTCAGTTCCCATCTCGAAGCCGGCCACTACTTCAATCCGCACGCGCAGCGAATCATCGACGGCAAGGCGCGCGGCGCAAAAATCTGCGTGATCGACACGCGCCTCTCCAACACCGCGGCCAAGGCCGACTACTGGCTCTCCACCTGGCCCGGCACCGAGGCTGCGTTGCTGCTCGCGATGTGCAACGTCATCTTGCGCGAAAATCTTTTCGACGCCGACTTCGTCCGCCGCTGGGTCAACTGGGAGGAGTTCCTTCGCGAGGAGCATCCCGGCCGCCCGCAAAACTTCGACACCTTTATCGCGATTCTCAAGGAACTCTACGCCGAGTACACGCCCGAGTTCGCCGAGCATGAATCCGGCGCTTCCGCCGCAACGATCGTCGAGGTCGCGCGCGAAGCCGCCCGCGCCAAGTCCGCGCTCGCCACCCACGTCTGGCGCAATGCCGCCGCGGGAAATCTCGGCGGATGGCAGGTGGCGCGCGCGCTCGAGTTCCTGGTCGTGCTGACCGGCGCGGTCGGCACCGTCGGCGGCACCAATCTCAACGCCGCGAACAAGTTCATCCCGCTGCCCCCGTTGATGCCGCCGCCGCCGAAAGTCTGGAACGAGATGATGTGGCCGCGCGAATTTCCGCTCGCATTCTTCGAGATGAGCTTTCTGCTGCCCCACTTCCTGAAAGACGGCCGCGGCAAACTCGCCGCCTACTTCACCCGCGTCTACAACCCGGTGTGGACCAATCCCGACGGCATGAGCTGGCTCGAAGCGCTCACCGACGAAGCCCGCGTCGAACGCCACGCCTGCCTCACGCCGATCTGGAGCGAGACCGCGCTGTTCGCCGACTACGTGCTGCCGATGGGGCACGCCTCCGAACGTCACGACTTGCTCAGCCAGGAAACTCACAGCGCGCGATGGATCGGATTTCGTCAGCCGGTACTGCGCGTCGCACTTGAAAAAGCAGGCCGCAAATTCGCGACCACCTGGGAGGCGCATCGCGCCGCCGGCCTGGGCGAAGTATGGGAGGAAGACGAATTCTGGATCGAGCTTTCGTGGCGCATCGATCCCGACGGCTCGCTCGGCATCCGCAAGCACTTCGAATCGCCGTACCGCCCCGGCGAAAAACTCACGCTCGACGATTTCTATCGCTGGATTTTCGAGAACAGCGTCCCGGGCCTGCCCGCCGCGGCAGAAAAACTACAGCTCGCGCCGCTCGATTACATGCGCAAGTTCGGCGCGTTCCTCGTCGAAGACGACGTATATCGCACCCACGAAAATTCCGTGAAGCCTGCCGACCTCGACGGCGCGGTCACCAACGCCGCCACGCACGTGATCGCAAAATCCGGCGCGCCGGTCGGTGTCGACATCGACGGCCAAAAGTTCGTCGGCTTCCCCACGCCCTCGCGCAAGCTCGAGTTCTACTCCAAAACGCTCAAGGACTGGCGATGGCCCGAATACTCAGTTCCCATCTACGTCCGCAGCCATGTGCATTGGTCGAACATAGATACAGCGCGTGGCGAGATGCTTCTGCTCCCGACGTTCCGCCTTCCTACTCTCATTCACACGCGCTCCGGCAATGCCAAGTGGCTATATGAGATATCTCACAAGAATCCCATCTGGATACATACCAAGGATGCAGCGCGAATAGGTATTCAGACCGGCGACTTGCTAAAGATCATCACCGAGATTGGCTACTTCATCGACAAGGTCTGGGTAACCGAGAGCATCCGTCCCGGCGTCATCG
>DASQHV010000648.1:0-7277 GCA_035631915.1 Candidatus Acidiferrales bacterium
GCACACCACCGCCGCCGACGCGGTGAAGGCGCCGGTAGATCACGTGATGGCGGACTTCGAGGACGCGTGCCCCTATGAGTTCAAGGGCGAGAAGAGCCGCAAGGTGATGGTCGAGGCGCTCAACACGCTCGACTTCGGCAAGAAGGTCGTGACGGTGCGGCCCAATAACATCCATTCGAAATTCTTCAAGGGCGACATGGAAGCGATTGTGCTCGGGGCGCCGAATCGCTTCCATGGAATCATGCTGCCCAAGACGCGCGGGCCGGAGGAAATTCGCGAGGTGTCGAAGCTGCTCGACGACCTCGAGAAGCGCGGCGGCTGGAAGTACCGCATCCAGATCGAGTCGCTGATCGAGACGCCGCACGCGCTGATTCATGCGTACGAGATTGCCACTGCTTCCGACCGGATGTGCGGGCTGGTGTTCGGCATCGCGGACTACGCGGCAAATTTGGGCATCCGCGAGATCGTCGAGAACCAGAACCAGAATTTTCACTACTCGAAGCAGGCGGTGGTGGTCGCGGCGAAGGCGGCGGGGCTGCACGCGGTCGACAACGTGTTCCTGCGCCTGTGGCGCAACACCGATCCGCCGGAGCGCGTGAAGCAGTTGCAGGATGAGCTCCGCGCGAAGAACGTCGGCTCGGCAAACCTTGGGATGGACGGCACCTGGGTGATTCATCCGCAGCAAGCGGAAATTGCCAACGCGTGCTATACACCGAGCGTCGAGCAGGTCGAGGAAGCGCGGCGAGTGATCAAGCTCTACCACGAGAAGGGCGGCGGCTCGATGGCGGATCCGAAGTCGGGCGAGATGATCGACGAGGCGACGATCAAGATTGGCCTGATGGACCTGGCCAAAGGTGCGCAGGCGGGGTTGGTGTCCGACGCGGAATTGCGCGACTGGTCGGCGAAGAGCCGCGAGATCACCGGCTACGACATACTCGAGTTGATGCGCCGCGTCGCTTAGGAAGAACGATTGTATGCGGGGCTCGCGCCCCGCGCCCCCGGCAGGGCCCAGCCCTGCACCTGGGGGAGGAAGAAGATCCGGATGCGGCCGCAGCGGCCTGTTAGGAAGTTTGGGCGCGAAGACGCGAAATAGCAGCTCAGTCGGAGCATCGCGCGTTTCGTGTCATTCTGAGCGGAGGCTGCCGGAGTCGAAGAATCCCGGCGCGCGATCTTCCGCGCGTTCTGCTCTTCTTCCCCGCCTCTCCCTGACAGGGAGAGGCAAGGATCCTTACGGCACGGGGGCGGTGCCGAGCAGGCCGGCGACCTCGTCGAAGCCGAGCATCAGGTTCATGTTCTGTACCGCCTGACCTGATGCGCCCTTGCCAAGATTGTCTATCGCCGTGATCACGAGCAGCGTCTCGCTGCGCCGGTCGAGCACGAACGCCAACTCGCAGAAGTTGGTCGCGCGCACGTTGCGCAGCTCGGGCAGCTCGCCCGGCCTCAGGATTCGCACGAAGCGCGACTTGGCGAAGCTGGCCTCGAACGCCGCGTGGACGTCGGCCTCGGTGGTTCCGGCGCGCGGGCGCATGAAGATCGAACTCAGCAGTCCGCGTGAGATCGGCAGCAGATGCGGCACGAACATCAGCGCGATCTCGCGGCCGAGCGCGTGGCCGATTTCCTGTTCCATCTCGGGTACGTGGCGATGGTTGCCGACCTTGTACGCGCGAAAATTCTCGTTGACCTCCGCGAACAGCTGCTCGATCGAGGCCGCGCGCCGTGCGCCCGTGGTGCCCGACTTCGCGTCGATGATGATCGACGACGGCTCGATCAGGTCGCGCCGGATCAACGGCAGCAGCGCAAGCAGCGCGCCGGTCGGGAAGCATCCGGGAGTCGCCACCAGCCGCGCCTCGCGCAATTCGTGGCGATGAAACTCGCTGAGTCCGTACACCGCTTCCTTCAACAGATTCGGCGCGGGATGATCGACGCCGTAAGTCGCGCGGAACTGCGCGGGATCCTTGAGCCGGAAGTCCGCTGAGAGATCGACGACCTTGATTCCCGCCTTGATCAGCTCGACGGTGTGCGCGAGGCCGACTTTCTCCGGCAGGCACGACAGCACGACTTCCGCGCGGCCCTGAACCAGGTCGGGCCGCAATTCCTCGAACGGCGGCAGGTCGATGCCGGCCAGGTGGCGATAGACGTCGGCCACTTCGCGTCCGGCGTAGTGCTCGGAGGTGAGCACCGTAAGCTCGACGAACGGATGCCCGGACAGGAGCCGGACCGCCTCGATCCCCGAGTAGCCCGACGCGCCCACCACGGCCACCTTGATCCTGTCGTGCTTAGCCATTTCGGGAATTTCAACGCTCCTATGCGAATTTTGCTGGACGAATTTGACGTATCACGATTGTTGACCGCGAGCCAATTACTTGCGGTCGAACTCGAAGACCATCTCGGTCGGCGCTTCACCACTGTTGGAGGAAAGTTTCTCGAGGTACAGCTGAACCGGCGTATCGTCGGGACGCTCGGCGCATAGCTGCTTGAGGTCGTCGATGGCAGTGGTTGCCGCACCGTCGCGAATCATTTTCAGCGCGCTGTCGAAGCGGCGATAGAAAAGCGGATCGACGCTGTCGTTTTCACGCCCGGCCACGTCGACAATCGGCACCAACAGCTGCTTGCCCTTCACCTTGACCAGGCCCAGCTCGCGCCCGATGAAGCCTGCGCCCGCTTCGGTCCAGGTCTGCCGGCTGACCAGCAGATGCACTTTGAAGTGACGGGTCAGACCTTCGAGGCGCGAGGCGAAGTTGACCGAGTCGCCGATGACGGAGTAGTCGAAGCGATTTTCTCCGCCGAAGTTGCCGACCACGACGTCGCCGGTGGCGATGCCGATGCCGATGTCCAGGTCGGCGAAGCGCGGGTCGTCACGCTGCAGGACGCGCAGGTTCGCCAGCATTTGCAGTGCGCACTCGACGGCGGCGCGCGACGGATTGTCGATTGCATTGGGCGCGCCCCAGAACGCCATGATGCCATCGCCCATCAACTTGTCGACCACGCCCTTGCTCTCCAGGACCACGTCGGTCATCGAGGTCATGTAGGTGTTGAGCATCGCGACCAGGTCTTCGGGCTCGGTGCGTTCAGCGCGGGCGGTGAAGCTGACGATGTCGGCAAACATGATCGCGAGATGACGCCGCTCACCACCGAGCTTGAGACCCTCGGGCGAGTCGAGCACTGACGACAGCACGTCGGGATGAAGATATTTGCCCATCGCCGCGCGTTCTCTGCGCCGCTCGCGGCCCTCTGCGATATACCGGTAGCCGGCCAGGATCATGTAGACGACCAGCATGCTGGTCAGCGGGTAGACGACGTCGATAACCATCCCGTCCGACATCATCCGTTGCTGAACGTACGAGTAGTAACCGACCGCGAGCACCACGCCGAGCGCGGCTGACGACAATGCCGAGAGCCACGCGACGCCCAGCGCCATCGCAAGCCCGAGCACGATCGCGGCGGCGACCGAGATGCCCACGGCCTCGATTGGGCGGCGAATGAAATCGCCCTGGATCACGTTGTCGATCGCGTGCGCGTGAATCTCGACGCGCGGCATGTCCGGATTGATCGGAGTCACGCCGCGATCGCCGAGTCCATGCGCCGTCGCGCCGACCAGGACGATCTTGCCGGCGAGATTTTCCGGCGCGACCTTATGGTCGATGATGTCCGACACCGAGTAGTAGTGGACGGCGTCGGCGCCGCGGCGGAAGTTCACCAGCATCCGGCCGTCGTCGGCGACCGGGATTTTCACGCCCGCGATCGAGACTCCGGAAACGCCGTTGGGATCGACGCCCAACACCATCGACGCGTCGCCGGCGTAAGCGTCGGCGGCGGCCAGGAACATCGGGACGCAATAGTGCCCGTCGAAGCGCACGACGGTCATCTCGGTGCGGATTTCGCCGTCAGCATCGGCATCGATATCGAAGTACCCGATCGCGTGAGCAGCCTGGTTCAGCGAGAGGACCGGCGGCGCATACGCCTCGGCCTCGATCAGATCATGCGGGGTGCCCGGCGCCTGGCGCACGATCCCATAGGTCATCGGCGCGGGCGGGCGAATGTTGCGCAGGAAACCCACGGTCTCGGCGACACCGCGGCGCGCCTCGAACTTGTGGCCCTGGAAGGCGTACCCAAGAATCGTGGTGCCCTGCGATTTGATTGCCGTCGCGAACGCGTCGTCGTTGCTGGCGCCAAGCACTGAGCGGATATCGGCCTGCTTGAGCCCCATCGCGGCCAGCCGTTTGCCCATCTCCTCGCGCGCGACATCCTGCTTGTCGGGCTCGCTGAAAATCGCGTCGAAGGCCGCGACCTTGACCTGGTAGTCCTTCAGCGCGTCCACCAATCGCCCCAACTCTGCCCGCGGCCAGGGCCATTGACCTATTTGAGCAATACTCTTGTCGTCGATCGCGGCGATCGCGACGATTCCCGAAGATGGGTGCGGAGTTATGGTGTTGAGGCGCAGGTCGTAGGCGATCAGCTCGAGGCGCTCGAAGGCGGCAAGGTAGCGGATGTGAAGCGCGAACAGCGCGCACGTCAGCACGACGCCGAATGCGAATGTGCGCCACGAAAACTTGAACGAGCTGTGGATCGACTTTGCGCGCGCCATTTCGATCGGATCGAGCTTAGCGCGCCGGGCGCGGCACCGCTATCGGCGCCGAATCCGGGGGCTGGCGCGCGGGCGAGAAGTCCGGACGCGAGCGGCCTATTCGAACCAGTTAAACTGCTTGTACATGGTGAGCTGGCCGTACTGATGCGCGCTGCCATAGCCAGCCTGCGCGCTGACGCCGATTTGCCAGGGCCTATAATAGAAGCCCAGGTCGGGGCCGCCCTGGCCCTGCACGCTGGTCAGAAATCCGCCGGTGTAAAACGCGCCGCCGCCGCCGCCCAGAACCATGTACTTCTCGGTCGACATCAGGATCGCCTGAAAGTCGATTTCACTGCTGGTCACGCCGTTTTCGAAATTGTGAATGGTGCTGAACGACGCGTTGACCGGATGATGGCTGTGGAGGCAGAGCCAGCTGGAGAAATCGCCCTCGATGATTTCGGCGTGGCTGTCGGCGACGTCCTTGCCGCCCGACACGTATAGATGCGTCCCGGGAAAGAGTGTGAAGTCGGCGCCGCCCTGGAAACGCCCGAAGTTCAGGCGTGCGCTATGGCCGGTGCCGGGCGCCAGTGGATTGTCAAAGCCCTCGCCCTCCCAGAGCTGGTAGCCGGTCGCGCGCCCGAAGAAGCCGATGTACGGCGTCACGCTTTGCTCGACCTGGACGCCTTCCTGCAATACGCCGTACTTGTCGCTGACATATCCGCCGCCGAAGACAGTCGCCTGCAGAAGCCCGGGATTTTGCAGTGAGAAAAATCCGGGGTAAGTGTCCTCAAACCATCCACCGGCGTTTGCAGCCGGAGCGAGAGCGAGCGCGCTAAGCGACACGACACTAACGAGCGCGATACGCGCGACCCAACGGCACGTTCGATTCGTCGCCAAGGCTCTCCTCCTCATCAACTTGCTCATCTACTTGGGAATGCCACCCGTTCCCGTTCCAGTCGTCAGCGAATTTCCCGCGCACACCGGACACGCCGGCGGCGGCGCACCGCCCGCGCCAGGCGTCAGGCCGACGAATCCACCCGCCGCGCCGCTGGTCGCGCTCTCAAGTGATGTCGCGCCGGTCATTCCGAGCGGTCCGGGTGTGGTCGGCGGTTGATTGCAAGGCAGCGTCGACTCGTAGCCGGCGGGAACGTCCTGTCCAGCTCCGGGGTTCCCGTTAGGCGCGAGATTCACCGTTCCAACGTAAGTGACGACGTCCGTATATTTTTCGCATCCCTCGTAACCGGACCTGACCGCACCCTCCGAATAGGCGGTGTCAAATCGGGTGCCGCGCACTGCGGCGACCGCGTTCGGCGTATGCACCTGGTAGTTCGCGGCGGCGCCACCGGCTGCGGCGTTGACCAGCGATCGCAGCACGCCGGAAAACAGGCTGACGCGGGTTCCAGCCGCGGCGGCCCCGCCCGTCACCTGGTCGATGGTGATACTGCTGTTGGGGCCGAGTTCGAGCCGGCTTTGATCGTTGAGCAGAATGACCGCATGACCGTTGGGTCCGGTGGAAACTCGATCTCCCACGTTGACGCCGACGCCGGACGACGCGCCGATGGTCGCGCCGGTGCGCTGAATCTGCACCTGCCCGCTCGAAACCGAGATCGAACCCGCGGCCGCCTGTGCGAATGCGGTCGCGGAAAAGCCGGCGACTAGAATGCCGGCGAGAAATAGTGCGGCGCCAAGGACGGCACGGTGATGACTACGGCTTGCTCGACGCATCAAATCGCACTCCTTTGAGCTTGCGCATTTCTTGTATTTGCCCGCATCGGGCTTTGTCAAACTGCTGCTGCGCGACGGCTGTGCGCGTTGGAAATGAAACGGGGGCGCGAGTCGCCTCGCACCCCCGTTTTGAATCTTCAGCCATCGCGCCGCCGCGCGCCGGGCATTCTAACGCTTGGAGTATTGCGGCCGCTTGCGCGCCTTGTGACGCCCGTACTTTTTGCGCTCGACCTCGCGCGAATCGCGCGTGAGCATCCCGCCCTTGCGCAGCGCCGGCCTGAGCGTTTCCGTCGCCACCACCAGCGCGCGAGAGATTCCGTGCCGCACCGCGTCGGCCTGCGCCGCGATTCCACCGCCCTCGACCGCGATCAGCACGTCGTACTGGCCCGTGGTCTCGGTCGCCTCGAACGGCTCCATGATTCGCATCCGCGACGTCGGGCGCGGAAAGTAGTCCTCGAGCGTGCGCGAGTTGACGGTGATCGTGCCGGAACCCGGCAGCATCCTGACGCGTGCAATCGCGGTCTTGCGTCGGCCGGTGGTCCAAATGATGTTTTTCTTTTCTGCCATGTGCGCGTGGAGCCTTGTGATAAGAGGATAGTCCCCTGGTTCGAGAAATTAAACCGTGACGGCCTGCGGCTTCTGCGCCGCGTGCGGATGTTCCGCGCCGCGATAAACCTTCAGCTTGTTGAAAATCTGATGCCCCAGCCGGTTCTTTGGCAGCATCCCACGCACCGCCATCTCGATCAGCTTTTCGGGCCGCTTCTCGAGCAGTTTGCCCGCCGCCGTGGTGCGGATTCCGCCCGGCCACCCGGTGTGGCGATGGTAGAGCTTGCCCTCCGCCTTCGCCCCGGTGAGTTTGACCTTGGCGGCGTTGATGATCACGACGAAGTCGCCGGTGTCCTGGTTGGGAGTGTAGTCCGGACGGGTCTTGCCGGTGAGCAGGCTCGCGGCCCGCGAGGCGACGCGGCCCAGCGCGCGCTCGTTGGCG
>DASQHV010000649.1:0-2599 GCA_035631915.1 Candidatus Acidiferrales bacterium
GAAGCAGGCTCGCGCGCTGCGCCGCCAGGTCCGGCGCCGGCACGCCCGAGTCAGCGCTGGATTGCCAGCGGCGTCCGCGCGACTCGACGACGACGGTCGATTGCGTGCCGCCGAGCTTTTCGTCCGCGACGATGCGCACGCGGTCGCGCAGGTGCACGAGTCCGGGCTCCGTGACGCGCGCGTCGGTGAAGGTTGCGAGGCTGCTGGTGTCGATTCCGCTGAGCGCCATCGCGGCCGTCGCACGCAGGCTGAACTTGCCTTCGAGACCAGTGCGCGGCTCCTGAATGTTGCAGACGCCGAGCGCGCCCGGCGCAACGCGAACCTCGACGGCGTCGATGCTATCCGGATTCAAATCATGCTCAGCGCGAATCCGGTTCGCCGCTTCGATTGGCGCGTGGGTCAGATAGCACGACGCGTGGAACTTAAAGAGCGTGTCGCGAATGAGAAAGCGGCCGGCACTTTGCTCGAGCGCCTGGCGCGATGCGCGACCCGAGTGCGTGGCGGCGAAACCCTGTGCGGTCTCGATGATCTCGGGATTGGCGGTGAAGCCGCCGCGCGCAGCAAGCGCACTGAGCAATCCTGCCGACGCCGCGCGACCCGCATGCAGCGGCTTGGCCATCGTACCGAAGCCCGACTTGAGGCCGGCGGCCTGCGTCCCGGCCAGGCCCATCGCGCACAGCCATTGGCTTTCGTCGAGGTGGAGCAGATGCGCGCAGGCGGCCGCGGCGCCGAACGTGCCGAGCGTGCCGGTGGAATGAAACCCGACGGCGTAGTGCTGTCCGCCGATCATCGTGCCGAGGCGGCACTCGAGTTCGATGCCCGCGACGACTGCCTCGAGCATCGCGCGTCCGTCTGCGCCCTCGGTCTCGGCAAGCGCGAGCACTGCCGGAATCACCGGCACCGACGGATGCCCACCCATCGCCATGTGCGTGTCGTCGAAATCCAGCGCGTGAGCAGCGGCGCCGTTGACCAGCGCGGCCGTGAGCCGGGACGCTCGCTCGCTGCGCGCAATCAGCGCCGCCTCCGTCGAGCGTTCGGAGCGCACGATTTCGCGCACCAGAATTTCCGTGAGCGGCTCGCGCGAGCCGGCGATCGCGGTGCCGAGAAAATCGAGCAGGCAATGGCGCGCGACCTCGCGCGCGTCGTCGGGCATCTCGCTCCATCGCATGCCGCGGACCGCGTCGACCAGGGCGCGCGTCGCACCGGAATTTTCCTGCGCCGAATTGCTTGTGCTCATAGTGCACCTTCCGTCGAGCCGGTTGGTTGCCGCGTACGCTCGCCTACCAGATGACAGATCGGCGCGTCGCCGATCAAACGCCCGCAAACGGCGCCGATCCGCGAGGCTGGTCAAATGAACCTTGATGGGCGAAAGTACGGAAGTCGATTCAGTCCAATCCACCGTCGGGAGAAATCCGCGTCGTGGCAGATCCAGACTTCACGCAATTCAAGCTCGTCCACAAGGGGCACCAGTTCGAGGATTTCAGCGAAGGGCAGGTGTTCGAGCATCACTGGGGACGCACGATCAACGCCGGCGACAACTCGCTGTTCGCGACCGCGACGCTGGCGCATTGCCCGCTCTACTTCAACGCCGAGTACGCGCGCGCGCACGGCCATCCCGACGTGGTGGTGAATCCGATGCTGGTCGCGTGCATCGCAGTCGGAATTTCGGTGGAGGATCTCAGCGAGGGCGGCGGACCGTTCCTCGGCATCAACGGGTTGGAGTTCCATCGGCCGGTGTATCCCGGCGACACGCTGAGCGCGAGAAGCACGGTGGTGTCGAAGCGCGAATCGGGCAGCCGCGCCGGCTTCGGCATCGTCACGTGGCGGACTGAAGCGCGCAATCAACGCGACGAATTGGTGCTGAGCTACGAACGCACCAACCTGGTCGCGCGGCGCAAAGGAGCAAAGTCGTGAGCTACATGACCGAAGAGCGGCTGATGATTCAGCAGACGGCGCGCGACTTCGCGATGAACGAAGTGCTGCCGGTCGCGAACAAGCTGGACCCCGAGCAGGGCGACATCCCGATGGCGCTGCGCGAGAAGATGGGCAAGCTCGGATTTTTCGGCATCACGATCCCGGAGCAATACGGCGGGCAGGGGCTTGGCGTGTTCGAGTACGTGCTGATCACGGAGGAGCTGGCGCGGGCGTGGATGAGCGTCGCGAGCATCATCGCGCGCGGCAACGGACTCGGCGGCGGATTCACCGAAGCGCAGCGTCGCGAGTATCTGCCGAAGATGGCGCGCGGAGAATTTCTAGGCGCGGCGGCACTGTCGGAGGCCGACGCGGGCTCCGACCTGGCCAACGTGTCGTGCAAGGCGGAGCGCGACGGCGACGCGTGGGTCGTCAACGGCAGCAAGATGTGGTGCACGTTCGCCGACGGCGCCAACTTCATCACGCTGCTCGCGCGCACCAAGCAGCCGTCCGATCCGCGGCGCCGCCACGAAGGCATCAGCCAGTTCCTGGTGCTCAAGGAGCCGGGAAAATTTCCGCCTGGCTTGACCGGCACGCCGATTCGAAAAATCGGCTACTTCGGCTGGAAGACATTTGAGCTGCACTTCGAGAATTTCCGCCTGCCCGGCGACGCGCTGATGGGGCGCGA
>DASQHV010000650.1:0-1976 GCA_035631915.1 Candidatus Acidiferrales bacterium
GTCCGCGGAGTCGAGGGATCTCGGATCTTTTTCCGGTGCAAGCCCGGGCTACTCACAGAACGCGCGTAAGATCGCGCGCCGGGATTCTTCGACTCCGGCAGCCTCCACTCAGGATGACACAAGAGAGAGGCGCGCCGTTTCAGGCGCTTCGCTCGCGCCCGACATACCGATCGGTCTGTAAATCCGTCGCGGCCTGTGTTACCCGTTTTTCTGGATCGGATTGACGACGGAACAGGTGCCTGCGATGGCGAATGAATCCACCGAATGGCGTGAAGAGACCGCGCGCGTCGACGGCGCCAACCTGGTCGTCGTGAAGGGCGGCGCGGGACGTCCGCTGCTCGTCCTGCACGAGGAACTGGGGCATCCGGGATGGCTCAAGTGGCATGCCGCGCTGGCGCGCCGGCGCACGCTGCTGATCCCGTTGCATCCCGGCTTCGGCCGCACCGAACGCATCGACTGGATTCTCAACATCCGCGACATGGCCGGCCTTTACGCGCGCTACGTCAAGGACAATCGATTCGCCCCGCTTGACGTGATCGGATTTTCGCTCGGCGGATGGATCGCGGCCGAGATGGCGGCGTGCAATCCGACGCAGTTCGGCAAGATGGTGCTCGTCGCGCCGGCGGGAATCCGGCCGCCGAGCGGCAACATCCAGGATTTCTTTCAAATGATGGCGCCGCAACAACTGTTGACGTCGGTGCGCGATCCCGCTGCGACGCCCGAGTACGCGACGCTCTATGGCGGCGCGCCTACGCCCGAGCAATTCGAAGCGTTCGAGGAGGCTCGCGCGCAGACCGCGCGCCTGGCGTGGCAGCCGTTCATGTTCAATCCGTCGCTGCCCCATCTGCTTGGCGTCGCCGGCGGCTTGCCGACCCTCGTGCTCTGGGGCGAAGACGACGCGGTGGTGCCGGTCAGCGCCGCCGCGCTATACCGCGACTCGATTCCCGGCGCGCGGCTCGTCATCTACGACAACTGCGGCCATCGCCCGGAGATCGAACGCGCCGCCGAGTTCATTCGCGAAGTCGAAACTTTTTTGGAGTAGCCCGCGCGCGCCACGGAGGTGCTGCGATGCACATAATGTATTTCACCGAGCGTCCGTATCGTTACGTGCCCAACGACGAAGTGATCAAGAACGGCTTCTTCGGCATCCCGAACAAGCATTTCGATCCGGTGAAAGGATCGCAGCTGCTCAACGAGTACCTCGACGAGAAGACGCTCGCCGAGGACCTGGGCTTCGACGGCGTCATGCTCAACGAGCATCACGACACCGCGTTCTGCATGGGCTCGGTGATGGATGTCGAGGCGTCGATCCTCGCGCGGATCACCAAGCGCGTGAAGATCATCCTGCTCGGCAACCCGCTGCCGGTGGTCGGCAATCCGCTCCGGCTGGCGGAAGAGCTCTCGATGATCGACATGATCTCGCGCGGGCGACTGGTCACCGGATGGGTGCGCGGCGCGGGCAGCGAGCAGTTCGCGACCAATGCCAATCCCGGCTACAACCGCGAGTACTTCAACGAGGCGCATGACCTGGTCGTGAAGGCGTGGACGCAGCCCGGGCCGTGGCGCTACGAGGGCAAGCACTACCACTACCGCTTCGTCGACCCGTGGGTGCTGCCGATTCAGAAGCCGCATCCGCCGATCTGGATTCCCGGATTGCTGAGTCCGGAAACCGTGGTGTGGTGCGCGGAGCATCGCTATCCGTACATCGCGCTGGCCACGTTCCTGGAGCCGACCGTCGAGCTGTGGAACATCTATCGCGACGCGGCGGCTCGAGTGGGTTACCAGGTCGGGCCGGAGAATTTCGGCTATCTGCAGAAAGTTTACGTCGCGGAGACCGACGAGAAGGCGCGCGAGATTGCCAAGTGGGACATGTTCGGCGGCGCCGGAATCGGCTACAGCCTGTTCGGACAGCCGCAGTGGATGTTCCCGCCGGGCTACAACTCGCGCGAGGCGACGCGCCGCGTCGCGCGCCAGTT
>DASQHV010000651.1:0-4645 GCA_035631915.1 Candidatus Acidiferrales bacterium
GAGCGGGATGCTGTTGGTGGTGACGATTTCGACGATGTTCGATTTGTTGAGCCGGTCGCACGCCGGGTCGGAGAGTATCGGATGCGTGGCGACGGCGATCACTTCGGTCGCGCCGGCGGCCGAGACGACCTTGGCGGCCTCCGTGATGGTGCCGGCGGTGTCGATCATGTCGTCGACCAGCAGCGCGATCGAGCCCTCGACTTCGCCGACCAACCGCATCTCGGCAACTTCGCTCGCGCGGCGGCGCCGCTTGTCGATAATCGCCAGGTCGGCATTGAGCCTTCGTGCAAAGGCGCGCGCGCGCTCCACGCCGCCGGCGTCGGGCGACACGACCACGACCTTTTTCCCGTCGACGCGTTTGCGCAGGTAGTTGATCAGCACCGGCATCGCGTAGAGATTGTCGACCGGAATGTTGAAGAAGCCCTGGATTTGCCCCGCGTGCAAATCGACGGTCAGCACGCGATGCGCCCCCGCGGTGGTGATCAGATCGGCGACCACCTTCGCGCTGATCGGCACCCGCGGATCGACCTTGCGATCCTGGCGCGCGTAGCCGAAGTACGGAATCACCGCGGTGATGCGCCCCGCCGACGCGCGCCTGAGCGCGTCGATCAGCAGCAGCAGCTCCATCAGGTTTTCGTTGGGCGGCGTGCAGATCGACTGGATCACGAAGCAATCGCCGCCGCGCACGTTCTCGCGGATCACGACCATCACCTCGCCGTCCGGAAAGCGGCCAACCTCGGCTTCACCCATCGTCACGCCGATCTGCTCCGTCACCTCGCGCGCGAGCGCGGGGTTGGAGTTGCCGGTGAACACTTCGAGTTGGTCCTTGACCCTGTCCGACATCGTTTAGATCCTCTGACGCTCAGACCCGTGTGTTGTCCATCCGCCGCGCGACTCTTTGGCTGGGCGGGAAGGATTCGAACCTTCGAATGCCAGGTCCAAAGCCTGGTGCCTTACCAGCTTGGCGACCGCCCAGCGAACTTGACTCGAAGGTCGATCGAAATTTCCGCCCTGCTCTCCTCGATTCCAAAATTTTGGCACCCGGCGCGCCGCCTGTCGGCGAAACGCGGGCGCTGAAAATTTTCCAACCTTTGCGGACGCGCCCTCTGACGCGATACACACTCGAAGCCGAACGTTCCCGGAATTTCCGGAATTTCCCGCCAAGAGTCCGCGAGCCAGTGTGCGGGACTGCGATGTTATTGATGCTGTTTTTCGCTGTCAATCCGCCGCTCGTTCGGCGATGCACAGCCGGCGTCGATGCTGTGGAAACGGCTACGCGGCGGCGGATTCCCCGGCCAGCGATGTCGCCGGGACCACCGTCGCGAACGGCGCGCGCCGCTTTACGGTCGCCGCCGCCGCCTGCGCCTCTTCGAGCGTCGCGAACACGCCAAAGACCGCACCGCCGCTGCCGGACATCTGCGCCGCGCGTGCGCCCGATTCTTCAAGTAATGCTTTAAGGCGGCCGATCTCGCGAAACTGCCCGATCGCGACCGGCGCCAGGTCGTTGACCGTCGTCGCCGGGGTGATTTCTCCGCGCACGATCGCGGCGATATCGGTGTCCGGCGCGGCCCCGCTCCAGCCGGCCGGATCGAGCGCGCGAAAGACGTCAGCGGTCGCGACTTCGAACGGCGGTACGGCGACAACCAGCGGCAGCGACGGCATCGCGGGCAGCGGCTCGATCCGCTCGCCGACGCCGGTCACACGCGACGGCTGCGGATCGAGAAAGAACGGCACGTCGGCGCCGAGCGACAGCGCGATATCGTGCAGGCGCGCCGGCTCCTCGCGAATCACCTCCGGCACCATCTGCGCCATGATCCGCAACACCGTGCCGGCGTCGCTCGAGCCGCCGCCGAGTCCGCTGCCGACGGGAATATTCTTCACCAGTGTGATGCGGACCGTGGCCGTCAGATTGAATTCGCGCATGAAGGCGCGCGCCGCGCGGCTGGCAAGATTGCTCCGGCTCGACGCGAGTGCGGCAACGTTGCAATCGAGCGAGATCAGCGTTTCGTCCGCGGGTTCTGCCTCGACCCGCACTTCGTCGGCGAAGGAGATCGGAAGGAAGATCGAGTCGAGTTCGTGGTAGCCGTTTTCGCGGCGCCCGGTCACGCGCAGGAAGAGATTTATTTTCGCGCACGCGCGCTCGGCGAGCACCGTCACAATCGCGCGCTCCGCGTCATCGGCCGGATGCGCCGGGGCGCAGCGCGGGATGCGGCTCCGGCGGACGCCGCATCGCCCTCCGCGAGTCGCTCTGAATCACGCTGATGAAACCGAGCAGCGTCAGCACCATGCCGAGCAGCACCATCACGCGGCCGGCCAGGAATGCGGCGTGATAGAAGTCCATGCGCGCGCGAGCGTACGACGTCTGGCGCTGCTGAATCGTCAGCGGCTCGAGCACCGCGCCGCCACTGCCGGCCTCGAGCTCGTCGAAACTGCGATAGTCGGTGGCCGACGCCGGATGCGCGCGCGCGGCGGCGATACGGCTGTAGATCTGCGTCCGCTCCAGGCCGAGCACCCAGTTGCCCGCGCCGAGCGCGACCAGCGCCAGTCCCACGACGATCTTCCAGTCGGTATAAATGTCCGGAAGTTTCATCCGAGATTCGAGACTAAGGCGCACGCGGCGGGAAAACAATGGCGCCGCCGCGGAGCGCCATCGCGGATGATTTGTTGCGCCGCCCGAAGGCAAGCGGCTATCATCGATAGACCACCTCTTATGCCTGCGAAATCAAGAATCGGCGCCGCCGAAAACGCCCCGCCCTCCACTGCCGACGACGCGCGGCTGGACGACCTGCTGAGCCGTTTTTTTGCCGGCGACAAGCTCGCACTCTCGCGCCTGATCACCAAGGTCGAGAATCGCGCGCCCGAATCGAGCGCGATCATCGAGCGAATCTACCCAAAAACCGGGCACGCGCAGGTGGTGGGGATCACCGGGCCGCCGGGCGCCGGAAAATCGACGCTGGTGAACCGGCTGATCGCCAAGTACCGCGCGCTCGGCAAAAAAATCGCCGTGCTGGCGATCGACCCGTCCAGCCCGTTCTCCGGCGGCGCCGTGCTGGGCGATCGCGTCCGCATGACCGACCACTACAAGGACGACAGTGTCTACATCCGCAGCATGTCGTCGCGCGGAAGCCACGGCGGACTCAGCCGCGCCGCGCGCGAAATCGTCAAACTGCTCGACGCGTACGGCCACGACGTCATCGTGATCGAGACCGTGGGCGTGGGGCAGACCGAACTGGCGATCATGGATTTGGCCGATACCACCGTCGTGGTCACCGTGCCGGAGGCAGGCGACGGCGTGCAGATGATGAAGGCGGGGCTGAACGAAATCGCAGACATTTTCGTGGTCAACAAGGCCGACCGCGAAGGCGCGGATAGAATCAAGGCGGAGCTGGAACTCAGCGTGCATCTGCAGTCGCGCGATGGATGGCGCGCGCCGGTGCTGCTGACGCAGGCTGCGATCGATCAGGGCGTCGACGCGGTGGTCGGCGCGATCGCGAAGCATCGCGAGTACCTGCGCGAACATGCCGACGCCGCGCGCGAGGCCGAGCGGCGCATCCACGAATTTGTCGAGGTGCTCGCGGCCGAGCTCGAAGAGCGCACCGCGCGCGCGGTCACCGAGGGCGGCGCGTCGAGCGTGGTGAGCGAGGTTCGGCACGGCAGCCTGAATCCGTACAGCGCCGCGCGGCGGATAATCGAAGATCGCAACTCGCTGGGTGAGCTGTTGCAGAACGGCTCGGCGAAGCCGGGCGGCAAGCGATGAGCATGGCGGATATCTCGAAATCGGATTCGGCGGCGACGCGCCGCGACCACAAATCCGGCGGACGCCTGTTCGCGATCGGCGACATCCACGGATGCCCCGACGAGCTGAACGCGATCCTCAAAACGATCGCGCCTGCGGCAGGCGACACCGTGGTCTTCGTCGGCGATTACGTCGATCGCGGGCCGTCGGCGCGCGACGTGGTGGAAATTGCGCTTGATCTCGAGCGCGGCGACGCCGAGTGCGTTTTTTTGAAGGGCAATCACGAGGACATGATGATGTCGTTCCTCGGGATGCCGGGAAACTACGGCGAGTCGTTCCTCTTCAACGGCGGCATCGCCACGCTCGACAGCTACGGCGTGCGCGAGGACGACCTTGACGCCGCGCTGGAGCGGCTGCCCGCGCCGCATCTGGATTTCATGAACCGGCTCGCGATCAGCTACCATCGGCCGCCGTACCTGTTCGTCCACGCCGGCATCATGCCCACGCGCCAGCTCGAGGAGCAGCAGACCGAAGACCTGCTGTGGATTCGGCAGGAGTTCATTTTCAATCCGCACAAGATCGACGCGACGGTCGTGTTCGGGCACACGCCGATGCGCGGCGTGATGATCGATCTGCCGTACAAACTCGGCATCGACACCGGGCTGGTGTACGGCGGCAAGCTGACCTGCGTCGAGTTCACCGAGGGCGTGCTGCACCAGGTCCAGCGCGGGCACAAGGCGGTCAAGTCGCGGAGCATCCCGCTGCGCTGACGGTTTCGCCCGCCCGCTCTTTCGCGGCAATTCCGCTCACGCTAGATTGAACGATTCCGGTGGCGACGTAGCTCAGTTGGTCAGAGCATGCGGCTCATATCCGCAGTGTCGTAGGTTCGACTCCTACCGTCGCCACCAA
>DASQHV010000652.1:0-5285 GCA_035631915.1 Candidatus Acidiferrales bacterium
TCAGAGCCCGCCGCACATCGTCCGCGTCGATCGGCAGCTCGACTTCGACGACATCGCCGAGATGGGCGCGCTGCCGTTTCCGTCGTGCGACGTCTGGACCGGCGAGCTGATCGCGCCGCGCGCCGGCGAGTACACGTTCACCATCGACGTTGACGACTCAGGCTGGGTGACCGTCGACGGCCAGCAGCTGATTCACGACCCGGGCATGGTCAACAAGGGACACGACGCAGGACGCATCACGCTGCCCGCAGGACGGCATCGAATCGAGGTCGGCGAACGCAATATCGGCGGCGGCTCCGCGTTGAAGCTGATGTGGCGCGTCCCCGGCCCCGACGACAGTCAGCTGATTCCCGCCGGCGCGCTAATCCCCGACCGTATAGACCGCGACGCCGGCTAGTCCTCGCCCGGCAGCAGGCCGGCGCGTGTGATCTCGCGCCGCTCGCTGCGATCCAGCGCTTCAGCCGCGCGCGTAAGCGGAAAAGTCGCGTCACACATTTCGTTGTACGGAAGGCGCTCGATGTGCGCGGACAGAAAGTCGAGCGACTTCTTGAGATAGTGCTGCGGATACATCGCGACGCCGATAATCTCGATGCCCTTGAAGGTGATCAGCGACGGCGGCAGCTGGATCGTCAGCCCCGACGAGATGTTCCCCACCTCGATCACGCGGCCGCCGTTTCGCACCAGCTTGATTGCATCCATGAACGCTTCGGCCACGCCCGCGACTTCCAGCACCACGTCGGGCCATCCGTTGCACAGCTCGCGCACGCGCTTGTCGCGCGATTCAAAGTCGGCGTACTGCCGCATGTCGACGGTCGCGTCGGCGCCGAAGCGGCGCGCCTGCCGCAGGCGCAGGTCCACCGCGTCCACTGCGATCACCCGGGCGCCGCGCGCCTTCGCGATCGCCATCGCATGCAGCCCCAGCCCGCCCGCGCCCAGCACCACTACGGTCTCGCCGTAGGCAAGCCGCGCGCGATCCAGGCTCCAGAACACCTGCGACATCGCGCAATTCGCCGACGACGCGATCGTGTCGGGCACGTTGTCGGGCACCCGATAAAAGTGCTGGTCGGGGCGTATTACGTAGTGCGTCGCGAAGGTGCAGGTGAAGTGGGGCGGGTCGTCGGGATGACGCATGCCGACGGTCTTCGCGGTGCAGGCCGCGTGATTTCCCGCGACGCAATTCGCGCATCGATTGCAGACCGTGTAGTACACCGGCGCGATCCGGTCACCTTCCTTAATCGGCACGCCCGCGAAGTCTGTCTTGACGCCCGCGCCGAGCGCCTGGATGCGCCCGCTCATCTCGTGACCGGGCATGATGCCGCGCTTGCCGAATTCGCCCTTCCACATGTGGACTTCGGAGCCGCAGACGTTGGTCTGGGTCACCTCGGCGACGAGCCCGCCCGCCGCAGGCGCCGGCACGTCGTACTCGCGAAACTCGATTTTGTGCGCTCCCGGAATAAATGCGACGCGACCTTTCATGGCGTCCCTCCGCGATTTTGCGTCGTTGCGGCGCCGCAGAATTTTTCCCCGGCGCCGATGGCCCCGGTTTCATCCCGGACGCGCGAAATGTCAAGGCCGCGCGCCGGACAATCGATGGAGGTCAGTTGCCTGGTGGCGAGAGCTTGGGCGGCGAGTCGGGCATCGCGGGCATGCCCGGAAGCGTCGAGTGTTTGAGCATCGAGCCCGACAGACCGAGCGAGAACTTCGACGGTCTCGAATACGCTGGTGATTTCTCGACCGTCGATTGCCCTGGCGGCGGAGGTCCCGGAGGCGGCGCCGCAGATGCACGCGAGGGCGGTGCGCCACCTGCGTCGGACGGCTTGGCGTACGTCGGGCGATGAGTCTGCTTGGCCATCGCCAGCACCTGCCGCAGCAGATTCGATTCCTGGATACCGTGCGATACGCAATCGACGTCGGTCGCCGGATGCAGCGGCACCTTCACCGGCGAATTGAAAGTCGCGAGCACCTCAACGAGGCTCGCTTCCTTGCCCCGCGGATGCACGCCGAAGGTGTACACCGTCGACGCGTTCGGCTCGGGCTCCGCCGCATACGTGCCGACGACGCTTCTGATCTTGCCGCAATCGGCGTCGTGCAGGCTGAAGCGCGGCGCCACGGTCTCGATAATGCCTTCGTTGGAATCCTGCGCCTGGATTCGGAATCCGTTCTCGGCGATGACCTTGTTCACGGCCTCCCACGCCAGGTCGTACGGCAGCGGTACGATCGTCTGCTGTTGCTCGTCGGTCGGCGGTGTGGTGATCGGCGGATAGAAGCATCCGGCCGCGAGCGCGGCGAACAGCGCGAGAGTCGCCAGTCTGCCGTTAATCTTCATCGCAGTCGGCCTCGCATGATAGCAGAACCGCCGCGTTGAATGGCCACGAACTGACCGACTCGACGCCGACGGATACGGACCCGCGAGTTGCGCGGTGTTCCCCCTTCGCCGAATCTTTGTGATAATCTCGCGTCGTTAGGAGCCGGGCTTTCAAGGCTCGCGCTCAAGAAGGTTGTGTCATGTCGGGTCATTCGAAATGGAGTTCGATCAAGCATAAGAAGGCGGCCGCCGACAACAAGCGCGGCAAGGTCTTCACCAAGCTGATCAAGGAAATAACGATTGCGGCGCGCCTGGGCGGCGGCGATATCAACGCCAATCCGCGGCTGCGCACGGCGGTGACCGTCGCCAAGAAGCAGTCGATGCCAAACGACAACATCGATCGCGCAATCAAGAAGGGCACCGGCGAGCTGGGCGGCGAGGCGCTCGAGGAAATCACCTACGAGGGCTACGGTCCGAGCGGCGTTGCGATAATGCTCGACGTGCTGTCGGACAATCGCAATCGCACGGTCGCGGAGCTGCGGTTCATTTTTTCGCGTCGCGGCGGACACCTGGGCGAGGCGGGATCCGTTGGCTGGATGTTCAAAAAGCGCGGCGTGATCGGAGTCGAAAAATCCGCGATCGACGAGGACAAGCTGCTCGAACTCGCGCTCGACGCGGGCGCGGACGACGTGACCAGCGACGGCGAGACCTTCCAGGTCCTGACGACGCCCGACAAGTTCAACGCGGTGCGCGACGCGCTTGAAAAATCGGGCCTTGCGATCGCGCACTCTGAGCTCACGCGAATTCCCGAAAACATCGTCGCAGTCTCCGGTCATGCGGCGGAACAGGTGCTCAAGCTGATGGAGGAACTCGAAGACCACGACGACGTGCAGAACGTCGCCGCCAACTTCGACATCAGCGACGAAGAGCTGGCGCAGTTCTCGGCGGCGTAGCGGCGCCGCGCGCGAGCGCGCAGCGGAGGTGGGGTATGCGGGTACTGGGGGTGGACCCCGGCAGTGCGGTCTGCGGTTACGGCGTGGTCGAGGGGCGGCCCGGCGAGCCGCGCTACGTCGCATGCGGCACGATTCGCTCCGGCTCGCTCGACCCCGGTCCCACGCGCCTGCGCCGAATCCACGAAAAGCTTCTCGACATAGTGGACGAGTTCGCGCCCGACGCGCTGAGCTTGGAGCGGCACTTCGTCGCGGCCAACGTGCAGAGTGCGTTTCGGCTGGGCGAGGCGCGCGCGATGGCGATGCTCGCGGCGGCTGAACGCGACCTCCTGATTTTCGAGTATCCGCCCAACGAGGTGAAGCTCTGTGTCGCCGGTCACGGTCACGCCGACAAGGAGCAAGTCAAGATCATCGTCCGCAAACTGCTCTCGCTCGACGCCGCACTGGAGCTCGCCGACGACGCGTCCGACGCGCTGGCAATCGCACTCTGTCACCTCGGGCGCGGGCGGTTGCCCAACCTGGTCGAGGCTGTCGAGCGCATCCGGCAACCCGTCACGCCGTCGAGGCCGCGGCTCGTGCCGCCGCTGAAATCAAGATGATCGCGACGCTGACCGGCAAACTCACGGCTCGCGACGCGGGCCGAATCGTCGTCGACACCGTGGGCGTCGGCTACGAGGTGCTGATCCCGCTCAGCACTTACTATCGGCTGCCGCGGCTCGGAGACGTCGTGGCGCTGGAGATTCGCCAGGTCGTGCGCGAGGACGCGCTGACGCTGTACGGATTCTCTACCGCCGTCGAGAAGCGCGCGTTCGACCTGCTGATGAGCGTCCAGCACGTCGGTCCAAAGTTGGCGCTGGCTGTCTTGTCGGTCATGGCGCCGGAGGAACTGGTCGGCGCGATTTCAAACGGCGACGTCGAGCGAATCGACGCGGTACCGGGCGTGGGACCGAAGGTGGCGGAACGCGTTGTGCGCGAACTGCGCGACAAGGTCGGCGATCTCAGGCTGATGGCGCCCTCGGCAGCCGGCATCGATGGCGCCGGGCGTCCCGCGGCCTCGACCAACGGGATTCCCGCCGGTCCGCTGGACGAAGCAATCTCCGCGCTGGTCAATCTTGGGATGAAGCCGAGCGAGGCGAAGCGCGCGGTCGAGACGGTCGTCGCACATGACCGGACGGCAGCGGATAATCTCGAAGTGATGATTCGCAAATCCCTGGCGGTGCTGCTTGGCGAAAAGTAAGCAGAGCGATGGCGCGGCCGTCGCCGCGGCGGCTGCGGCCGATTTGGACGTTCTCGCAACCGCGCGCGTGCCGGCGGAGGAGGATCGGCGGCTCGACCTCGCGCTGCGCCCGCGGCATCTCGCAGAGTTCATCGGGCAGCAGCGCATCAAGAAGATTCTCGGCATGTCGATCGAGGCGGCGCACGGACGCGCCGAGGTGCTCGATCACGTGCTGTTCTCCGGACCGCCGGGACTGGGCAAGACTTCGCTCGCGCATATCATCGCGCGCGAACTCGGAGTGAACCTGCACGTCACCTCGGGCCCCGCGATCGAGCGCGCCGCCGACCTGGCCGCCATCGTCAATAACCTCGAAGAGCACGATGTGCTGTTCATCGACGAGATTCATCGCATGCAGCGCGTCGTCGAAGAGCGGCTGTACTCCGCGATGGAGGATTTCGAATTTCACATCGTGGTGGGTGAGGGGATGGGCGCGCGCACGATGAAGCTGGCGGTGAAGCCGTTCACGCTGGTCGGCGCAACCACGCGCTCAGGCCTGCTGAGCGCGCCGCTGCGCGACCGCTTCGGGCAGCATTTCCATCTCGACTTTTATGATCCCGCCGAGCTTACCGAAATCGTCCGTCGCTCCGCAGCGCTGCTGAAGGTGGATCTCGATGACGGCGGCGCGCGCGAGCTCGCGTCACGGTCGCGCGGCACGCCGCGCATCGCAAATCGGCTCCTGCGGCGCGTCCGCGACTTTGCGCAGGTGAACAATCATCCGCTGGTCACGCGGGAGGTCGCTCTCGGCGCACTCGAC